>JAUIJW010000010.1 GCA_030431085.1 Bacteroidia bacterium | reverse complement strand
CGGAGTTGGTACGTTTAAAGATGCTACACATATTACCATTGAAGGGGAAGAAAGTACAGAAATTGAAGCAAAAAATACCATTATTGCCACAGGCAGTAAACCATCTAATTTGCCATTTATCAATCTAGATAAAGAAAGAATTATTACTTCTACAGAAGCCCTAAAGCTTAAAGAAATCCCTAAACACCTTATCGTTATTGGAGGTGGCGTAATTGGGCTAGAGCTTGGTCAAGTGTACAAACGTTTAGGGGCCGAAGTTACTGTGGTAGAATTTATGGACCGACTTATCCCAACGATGGATGCAGGTTTATCTAAAGAATTGACCAAAGTACTAAAAAAACAAAAATTTAAAATCAAAACATCTCACAAGGTAAAATCTGTAGAAAGGGTTGGTGATGAAATTGTTGTTAAGGCTGATGATAAAAAAGGGAATGAAGTTGAAATAAAGGGAGATTACTGTTTGGTTTCTGTAGGACGACGCCCTTATACCGATAGATTAAATGCGGAAGCTGCTGGAATAAAAATTACCGAAAGAGGGCAAATAGAAGTGAATGAGCACTTACAAACTTCTACCAAAAATATTTATGCCATTGGCGATGTAGTTAAAGGCGCTATGTTGGCCCATAAAGCGGAAGAAGAAGGGGTGTTTGTAGCCGAAACCTTAGCAGGTCAAAAGCCACATATCAACTACAACTTAATTCCTGGAGTGGTATATACTTGGCCAGAAGTTGCTGCTGTTGGTAAAACTGAAGAACAGTTAAAGGAGGCTGGCATTGCATACAAAACAGGGCAATTCCCTATGCGCGCTTTAGGAAGAAGTAGAGCAAGCATGGATTTAGATGGATTTGTAAAAGTATTGGCCGATAAAAATACAGATGAAATTTTAGGCGTACACATGGTAGGCGCTAGAGCTGCAGATATGATAGCAGAAGCTGTGGTTGCCATGGAGTATCGTGCTAGTGCAGAAGACATTTCTCGCATGAGTCATGCTCATCCAACATTTACAGAAGCTATCAAAGAAGCTGCTTTAGCTGCAACAGAAGACAGAGCTTTGCATATATAAGAATTTTGTAATATATAAAACCTAAAGCGAACATTTTTGTTCGCTTTTTTATTTTACATTTACCTTAAAACTATTAAAAATTCCATGAAGAATTCAATTCTCATTCTGTGCCTTATATCATTTGTAATTTCTTGTAGCCAACCAAAAAGCCATAGTAATAAAAATAGTGTGTTTCTGGGTAATAATACTCATACTGCAAATTTTACATCTGCATCCGTTACAAAAAATCCGAAAACATTGTGGAAAGTGAAAACCGGTGGACAAGTTATTGGATCCCCAGTTATAGTCGACAATACCTTGTTTATTGGAAGTGAAGATAAAAATCTGTATGCGATAAACGCCACAACTGGTGAGGTAATTTGGAAGTTCAAAACAAATGGTGCTGTTAACAGTACGCCAGTCTTAACTAATAACAAAGTAATGTTTTTAAGTTATGATGGATTCTTTTATTGTCTAAATCAAAAAAACGGAAACTTGATTTGGGAATTTGAAACAGAAGGGGAAAGTAAGTTTTTGGTAAAAGATTATTTTGACAAAGAATTTAAACCTGACTTTTGGGATTTTTATCTCTCTTCAGCAGCCATTAAAGGAGATACCGTTTTTTTCGGTTCTAGCGATGCAAACATCTATGCTTTAAATACAAAAAATGGTGATAAATTATGGCAGTTCAAAACTAAAGGAGGAGTTCATTCTTCTCCAGCAATATATAACAATACTTTGGTAGTTGGTTCTTGGGATAGTAATATTTATGCCTTAAATACCAATACTGGTGAAGAAATCTGGAAATTTACAGCCGGGAATGACACTAAAGATTATATTTATATTGGTATACAAGCATCTCCTTCCATTGATAAAAAAGGTACTGTTTATATTGGATCACGAAATGCCAAATACTATGCTTTAAGTATTGAAAATGGTGAAGTTTTATGGACAAATAACGAATTTGAAGGATCATGGATGCCAAGTTCTTCTGCAATAGGCGAAACAAATATATTTACAGGGTCATCAGATGCTTTTAACTTTTATTCCATAGACAAAAAAACCGGGCAAATAATTTATACTACCAAAACCAATGCATACACTTTTTCTAGCCCTGCTATCGATAGCTCTATGGCTTATATTGGTTCGGCAAATGGAAGGTTATTTGGGATTGATTTAAGCGATGGAAAAGTAAATTGGCAATATAAAACAGAAGGATTAAAAACTGATACATTACAATTATTTGACGACCATGGAATACTTATTATAGATAAGTATATGGCGCAAGTAAGAGGCATTACAGACATGCCTTCCTTATCTAAGTTTACCAAAAAATTCTTTAGTAATACTGGTGCAATTCTTTCTTCGCCCATAGTAAATAATCAAGTTGTGTATTTTGGAAGTTGTGATGGTTATATCTATGCAATAACCGACAAATAATTTACTCCCAAGCTATATTGATTTAGTAACTTTACAATCGTGCTGAGAAAATCAATTTCAATAAAAATAAACAATCCTAATCTCATAAAGCAACAACTGCTATTATGGGCACAACATTACCATCAAATATTTTGGTTCGACTCTAATCAAAATACGCAAATTACCTCACAAAAATATCAAGATTACGATGCCGTACTTGCCCTTGATTCACATAGAGAAATAGCATGTGACTATCAAAATGCTTTTAAAAATTTAAAAGAATTTCAATCGCAGGTAAAAGATTATCTTTTTGGTTATTTATCTTATGATTTAAAAAATGATATAGAAAACTTAAATTCCCATAATTATGATGGATTGGCTTTCGCCGATTTGTATTTTATACAGCCAAAAAAGATACTATTTTTAAATGGAGATGAATTAACATTAAAATACCTCTCCCCTTATTCCAAAGAATTAGAACAAGATGCAAATCAAATCCTAGACCAAATTATTTCTAGTGATAACGAAAATGCCTCTAAAAAACCTTTGGTTATTCAATCAAGAATTACAGAACTGGAATACCATCAAAAAGTGCAGAATATTTTAGAGCACATCCATAGAGGTGATATTTATGAGGTTAATTTTTGTCAAGAATTTTATGCGGAGCAAGCACAAATTAATCCGCTAAGAGTTTATCAAAAACTTAATGCTATTTCTAACCCTCCATTTGCTTCATTCTTAAAATTAGCAGACCAATATTTACTTTCTGCCTCTCCAGAACGATTTGTAAAACGTCATGGTGATAAAATTATTTCTCAACCCATTAAAGGCACTGCAAAGCGTTTAGAGAATAATCTCGAAGATAAAAAATTAGCAACAAAATTAGCTCACGACGACAAAGAAAGAGCAGAAAACATCATGATTGTAGATTTGGTAAGAAACGACCTATCTAAAACGGCTTGTAAAGGTTCTGTACAAGTTGAAGAATTATGTAAAGTGTATAGCTTTAAACAGGTTCATCAACTTATCTCAACCATTGTCTCTCAAGTTAAAAAAGACACTCATTCTGTAGACATTTTACGCAGCCTGTTTCCTATGGGTAGTATGACGGGGGCTCCAAAAATATCAGCCATGCAAATCATTGAAGAGGAAGAAGAAACTAAAAGAGGTTTGTATTCTGGAGCTGTGGGCTATATTAGTCCTAATCAAGATTTTGATTTTAATGTGGTGATTAGAAGCATATTATACAATGCATCAAACCAATATTTATCGTTTTCTGTAGGTGGAGCCATCACTGCAAAATCTATAATTTCTAAAGAATACGAAGAGTGCTTAATCAAGGCCGAAGCTATGAAAAAAGCACTCGAACCTTCTTAAATTAAGACAACGCTTTTTCCATTTTTTCTTGAATTTGCTCTAATGCCAAATTACCTACACTGCCTAAATGTGTATGATTTACTTGTCTATCTGGATTAAATTCTCCCGTTGCTATTTTTTGCCCTACAATTTTATAAGCATCTCTAAACGGTGTACCATTTTGCACTAAAGCATTAACCTCTTCTACACTAAAAAGATAATCATAAATCTTATCATCAACAATATTAGTTTTTACCTTAATTTCTTTTAGTGAAAATGTAAACATTTCAAGACAAGCTTTTAAAGTTTGTATGGTAGGAATCAAATTTTCTTTCAACAATTGTAAATCTCTGTGGTAACCACTTGGCAGATTATTGGCAATTAAAGTTAATTCATACGGAAAAGATTGTATTTTATTACACTTTCCTCTAATCAACTCAAAAACATCTGGATTCTTTTTATGTGGCATGATACTTGACCCTGTGGTTAGCTCGTCTGGAAAAGAAATAAAACCAAAATTCTGACTCATATACAAACAAATATCCATGGCAAATTTAGACAAAGTTCCGGCCACCGAACTCATTGCATAAGCTATAGATTTTTCAGATTTTCCGCGACTCATTTGGGCGGCAACAGCATTATATTTAAGAGTTGCAAATGCCAAAGACTTGGTGGTTTCTTCTCTATCAATAGGAAAAGAACTGCCATAACCAGCTGCCGATCCTAAGGGATTTTGATCTACTGTTTGGTAAGCAGCGTTAAGCATATAAATATCGTCAATTAAACTTTCGGCATAAGCAGAGAACCACATACCAAACGATGAAGGCATAGCGACTTGTAAATGCGTATACCCAGGTAAAAGAACGGCTTTATTCTTATGAGATAAATCTATTAATAAATTAAATAAAACTGTGATTAGAGATTTTATTTCTTTGATTTCGTCTTTTAAATACAAATGTACATCTACTAAAACTTGGTCGTTTCTAGAACGTGCCGTGTGTATTTTTTTACCCGTATCTCCTAATTGTTGAGTGAGCAAATATTCTACTTTAGAGTGTACATCTTCAAAATCATCTTCAATAGTAAAATTACCTTTTTCAATATCACCGGCAATAGTAAGTAAAGACTCCTCTAATTGTTCAATTTCTTCTTGATTTAGCAACCCTATTTTATGTAACATTTTGGCATGAGCCAAAGAGCCTTGTACATCGTATTTTGCTAAAATCAAATCAAGTTCTCTATCATTACCTACTGTAAACAGGTCTATTTTTTTATCGGTACTAAATCCTTTATCCCAAAGTTTCATTTAATTTTGTTTTATAAAATTTTTTCTAATATTTCAATATATAATTCTATACCTTCTTCTATTTCGCTTACATAAATATACTCATCTGCCATATGAGAGCGATGAGAATCACCAGGTCCTAATTTTAAGGAAGGACAGCTTAAATTAGATTGATCTGATAACGTTGGAGAACCATAGGTTTCTCTTCCCAGCCCGATTCCAGATTGAACAATGTCATGATTTTTTGGAATTGAAGATGAGTTTAATTTCAATGATCTCGGTTTTACCTCTACCTCAACATGCTTTTTAACTATATCGAGTACCTCTTGATTGGTATACGCATCGGTAACTCTGATATCAACCACAAAATGGCACACGGCTGGAATTACATTATGCTGTGATCCGGCATCAACTTGTGTTACTGTCATTCTCACCTCACCCAATACCTCCGATTTTTTTTCAAATTTATAAGATGACATCCACTGAATGGCCTCCATGGCCTTATAAATTGCATTATCGCCTAACCCATGAGCCGCATGACCCGGTTGTCCGTGTGCGTAACAATCTAACACCAGCAATCCTTTTTCTGCAATGGCCAAATGCATTTGAGTTGGCTCTCCTATGATAGCAAATTCTATCTTCGGTAATAAAGGTATCACAGATCTAATTCCTTTATCTCCAGAATTTTCTTCTTCGGCTGAAGCTAACAATACCAAATTATAATTTAAATCTGGTTTATCATAAAAATAAATAAAGGTAGCTATTAATGACACCAAGCAACCTCCGGCATCATTACTTCCTAAACCAAATAGTTTACCATCGATAATTTCTGCATTATAAGGGTCTCTAGTATAGCCTTTATTGGGTTTTACGGTATCGTGATGCGAATTGAGCAGTATAGTGGGCTTAGCCTTGTCAAAATATTTGTTTTTAGCATAAACGTTGTAATCAGACACTTCTAAATCGACATGATTGCTCTCTAAAAATTCCTTAATTAATTGACTAGTTCCAGATTCTTCTTCTGAAAAAGAAGGTATTCTTATAAGCTTTTTTAGCAATGTTATAGCATTGCTCTGTAGTTTTTGAATCATAGGGTAAGTGTGGTATATTTTTGATTTCTATTCTTAATAATGGTAGGGTTTCCGATAAGCACTTTAGCTACGCCTTTATTCAGGGCTGCAAAACAATTTTCTAATTTCGGTAGCATTCCGTCTGCTATAATTTTATCCTTTTTAAGCTGTAAATACTTTGTGCCATCTATTGTCTCTATAACAGAATCATCCTCTAACACGCTATGTAAAACACCATTTTTTTCAAAGCAATAAATTAATTCCACTTGAAATTGAATAGCCAAAGCGGCAGCTATTTCCGCAGCAATAGTATCTGCATTTGTATTTAATAACTGACCTTGCTGATTGTGAGTAATTGCGCAGAATACGGGCACCAAATTCAATTGAATAAATTGCCCTAAAACTACAGATTCTATTTGATCTATATCTCCTGCGAATCCATAATCTATATCGTTTACAATTCTTTGATGTGCCTTGATTAAATTAGCATCTGCCCCTGTTAGACCAATAGCGTTACACTGTTTACTTTGCAATTGTGCCACTATATTTTTGTTAAGCAACCCTGCATAAACCATGGTAACAGTCTCAAGTGTTTTGGCATCAGTAACTCTTCTTCCATTAATCATTTTAGGTTCTAATCCCATCAAGTTAGCAACTTCTGTAGCCTTCTTACCTCCACCGTGAATAAGTATTTTAGGCCCTTCTAAATAAGCAAAATCGTTAAGCACATCATTCAATAAAACTTTATCATTAATGATGTTTCCGCCTATTTTAACTATTTTAACGTTTGGCTTCATGATAATGATTCTAATATTTTTTTCAAGACCAGTTGCGCAGAAAATGTTCGGTTATTCGCTTGCTCAATCACCAAAGAATTACTGCTCTCTAAGACTTTATCTGCTACAACTACATTTCTTCTCACTGGCAAGCAATGCATGAATTTTCCCTTATTGGTTAACGCCATTTTATCTGCAGTAATTTGCCATTTTTGATCTTGTGAAATTACTTTTCCATAATCTGTAAATGCACTCCAATTTTTGGCATAAATAAAATCTGCATTTTCAAATGCCTTTTCTTGATTGTATTCAATTGTACAATTTTTGGTAATTTCTTGATCTAATTCATAACCCTTAGGGTGTGTGATTACAAAATCTGCATCTTGTTTTTGCATCATTTCCACAAAAGAATTAGCCACTGCGTGCGGTAAAGCTTTTGGATGAGGCGCCCAAGTTAGCACCACCTTTGGTTTATTTATAGGTTTATTCTCTTCCAGTGTAATGGCATCAGCCAACGCTTGCAGTGGATGCCCTACCGAACTTTCCATATTAACAACTGGCACCGAAGCATATTTTACAAAATTTTGTAAAACCTCTTCACTTAAGTCTACCGCTTTATTTTCTAATTTAGCAAAAGCTCTAATGGCGATTATATCACAATACTGAGAAATTACTTGAGCTGCTTCCTTTACGTGTTCAGATTTATTTTGATTCATCACTGTGCCATCATTAAATTCTAAGGCCCAGCCTTCCTTATCAAAGTTCATCACTATAACATTTAAGCCTAAATTAAGTGCCGCTTTTTGAGTACTTAATCTAGTACGTAAACTAGGGTTAAAAAATAACAAACCAATCGTTTTATTTTTCCCCAAGTTTTGATACTTTATTGGATCTTTCTTTAATGCTAAAGCTTCTTTAACCCAAAGTTTTAGGTTATCTATTTCATTAATACTTAAATAATTCATCTCAAAACTTTTTTGTTTTTAATTTTCGTAAAAGACGATTCACCTTGTAGAGCTCGTTCTATAAATCCATCTTCTAATCCATTAACAATCCATGCCTCGATATTGTTCTCGCTTAATATGTCTACGGCGTCTATTTTAGATTGCATTCCACCGGTACCTTGTGAAGATTTGGTCGCACGAACTTCTTGTTGTAAATCTTGAATATTATCTACCGTTAATACTGTTTCTTTTAAATTATTTTCGAGAGAAGATTTGGTATAAACACCATTGGTATTTGTGGCAAAAATTACCAGATCTACATTGAGAAGTTGAGCAGTTAACGCCGCCAACTTATCGTTATCTCCAAATTTAATTTCATCCGTGGCAACGGTATCATTTTCATTAATAATAGGAATGTATTGGTTGGCCAATAACACATTAATTGTATTGGTAATATTTTGACGAGATTTATCTCTTTTAAAATCTGCGTAAGACAATAAACATTGAGAAGTAAGCAGCCCTAATTCTCTAAAGTTTTCTTGAAAAATACGCATAAGATGAGGTTGACCAATGGCTGCTAGAGCTTGCTTTACGGTAATCTCTTTACCTTGTGTTTCTAAATTTACAAATTGTTTGGCCACAGCAATGGCACCAGAACTTACCACAATAAATTCGTACTGGTCTTGTAAGGCAGCTATTTGCCTTCCAATATCTTCTATTTTACCTCTCGAAATTTGATTGGTTTCTTTGGTTAAAGTATTGGTACCTATTTTGAGTAAGATTCTTTTTTTATCTGATTTGTCCATCTCCGAAAATATACCATTTATTTGTAACCAAGTGTTGTAAGCCCATTGGTCCCCTTTGATGTAGTTTATCTGTACTAATCGCTAGCTCACCGCCCAATCCGAACTGAAAACCATCTGTAAATCGAGTTGAGGCATTTTGATATACAGCTGCAGCATCTACAGATTGCATAAATTGCTGAGCTGTATCATTATTTTCTGTAATAATAGTAGCCGAATGCCCTCCACCAAAATGATTAATTTTAGCAACCGCATCTTCTAACGAAGTAGAGGTACCAATAACAATTTTATAATCTAAAAACTCTTCGTACCAGACCTGCTCATTATCAATAACTTCAACATCGACTAAAAAATCTAAATTCTTTTCTACTAAGACTTTAACATTTTCTTTCTTCAATGCCTCCACCAATAGGGTAATAAATCTATTACCATTGGGCAGATTTTGACTTACTAATACTTTGTCTAAAGCATTACAAGCCGAAATTTTGGCAGTTTTAGCATTTATAATAATTTCTACTGCTTTATCTATGTTAGCTTCTTCATCTACAAGAGCAAAATTATTGCCTCTACCGCTTACCACAACAGGGCAAGTAGCGTGTTCTTTTACAAAAGCAATAAGTTTTTCACCACCACGAGGAATAATTAAATCTATTGTTTGAGTGGGCTGTTTAAGAAATTCTTGGGTTTCAGCACGGTTAAAATTAATATACTCCACCCATTCTTTAGTGAGATTATTCATTTCTAGGGCCTTATGCCATAACTCTACAATGGCTAGATTTGAGTTTAGAGCTTCTTTCCCCCCTTTAAGCAAGATTTTATTTCCAGATTTAAAAGCAATTCCTCCAGCTTCGATAGTTACATCTGGTCTAGATTCGTAAATGATTAAAATGGTACCGAATGGTGCTGTTTTATTATAAATTTTTAATCCATTTTCATGGGTAAAATGAAATAAGTCAACATCAACCGGATCACTTTGATCTTTTAGTTGTTGTAAAGACAAAATCATGCCATCAATCTTTTGCTCATCAACCTTTAGCCGATCGAACAGTGCTAAGTCATCTCCAACAAATTGTGCAACATCCTTATTATTGGCTTCTAAAATGGTTGCCCGTTCTTGATGCACTAGGTCTGCCATGCTTTGCAAGACTGCGTTTCTCTGTGAAATGCTAAGTACAGTATTCATATTTTTAGTTTGGTACTACTTCATTAATAGAAGTAATCAATTGATTTATTTGTGTTTTTGTAATATTCAGTGGAGGTAAAATTCTAAGTAAATTCTGATTAGCAGATCCTCCTGTAAAAATTTGTTTCTCAAATATTAACTTTTTCCTTAGTTCCGCTACAGCGAAATCAAACTCTAATCCTAACATTAAGCCCCTCCCTTTTACTTTTTTAACCGATTTAATCGTCTTTATTTTCTCAATAAAATAGTGATTAAGCTCATTTACATTCGTCATTATATCTTCATTTTCTAGCACCTCTAATACTGCTAGGGCAGCTGCGCACGCTAAATGATTACCGCCAAATGTTGTCCCCAGCATACCGCGTTTCGCTTTGATCGTATTTTTAATCAGTACACCGCCTATAGGAAAACCATTGCCCATACCTTTTGCAGTAGTGATTATATCAGGCTGAATGTGATGATGCTGAAAAGCAAAAAACTTTCCACTTCTGGTATATCCTGATTGGATTTCATCCAGAATAAGTAATACTTCTGTTTGTTGACATAGCTTTTCTAATGCTTTAAAAAAAGTAGAGTCTCCTTCATCAAGTCCACCAACACCTTGAATACCCTCAACAATTACAGCACATACATCTCCCTTTTCTATTTCTTCCTTTACATTTTTAATAGTGTTTAAAGGTAAAAAAGTGACCTCATGCTGATTGTTTAACGGGGCATGAATGCTAGGGTTATGCGTCGTGGCCACTGCAGCTGAAGTTCTACCATGAAATGCTTTATTAAACGCAATAACTCTTTTACGACCTGTCACAAAAGAGGCTAATTTTAAAGCGTTTTCATTAGCTTCTGCACCAGAATTACATAAAAACAAATTATAATCTTCGCAACCAGAAATGGCACCTAACTTGTTAGCCAGTTCTTTTTGTAGCGGATTTTGAATAGAATTAGAATAATATCCTAATTTATCTATTTGTGTTTTGATGGCGTTAACATAGGTCGGGTGCCCATGCCCGATTGAGATTACGCCATGCCCACCATAAAAGTCGAGATATTGCTTACCTAGATTATCATACACATAAGAGCCTTGAGCTCTCACTGGAGTTACGTCATATAAAGGGTATACATCGAATACATTCATATCTATATTTGATTTAATTTTTTAAATGAGGCCACAATACCTTGAATTAGTGATGAACTTAAGCCTTGATGCTCCATTTCATTTAACCCTTCGATAGTACAACCACTTGGTGTTGTTACCTTATCAATTTCTTGTTCTGGATGATTTCTAGAGTCTATCAATAAACTCGCGGCTCCTAAACATGTTTGCATTGATAATTGTTGTGCTTCATCACTATGAAACCCCAACTGAACGGCACCTTGGGTGGTAGCTCTAATAAGTCTCATCCAAAAGGCAATACCACTTGCACATACCACAGTTGCAGCTTGCATTAAATCTTCTTCGATACAAAGAGTTTCTCCAAGCGCATTGAAAATAGTTTTGGCAACGGTAACATCTTTTTTGGCTAATCCATTAGCACTAATACAAGTCATAGACTGCCCTACAGAAATTGCTGTATTGGGCATACATCTAATTACTTTTACATCTGCCCCTAGCACACTCTCTATTTCTTTAATTTTTCTACCAGAAACAACAGAAATAATAGTGTGTTTCTTTGGATTGATTGTGTCTTTTATTTCTTCTAGAACTTCTTTTAGTTGAGCAGGCTGTACGGCTAATATGATAACATCAGAATAGCGTACCGCTCTTTTGTTATCATTAGTAATTTTAACCATTGATGCTTTTTCTAAGTGTTTTAAAGAGTTTAAATGTCTTTTCGTTAAATAAAGTGATTTACATCTAATTTCTTTTTTCTCACTCATAATACCCAGAGCAATTGAGTATCCTAAGTTTCCTACCCCTATAATTCCTATTTTCATTTGTTTGGTTTTAGATTTAATATTTATTAAAAAAAGTTAGCCTTTAATTGTAATCCTGTATCTTCTGGCCACCCTAGCATTAGATTCATATTATGGATCGCTTGCCCTGAAGCACCTTTTAAAAGGTTATCTATCACACTTGTGATAAGAATATTTTTACCATGTTTCTCAATCTGTAGTATGCATTTGTTGGTATTGACCACTTGTTTTAAATGAATAGGTGTGGTAGACACTTTTGTAAAAACAGCGTCTTGGTAATATTCTGTATATAGGACTTTAATATCTTCTACAGATTTTGAGCATTCTGTATAAGCTGTTGCAAAAATACCTCTACTAAAATTACCCCGGTTAGGGATAAAATTAATCTGCTCATCGTAAGTTGGTTGTAGCCTTTTAACGCTCTCTTCTATCTCTCCTAAATGCTGATGGTTAAAAGCTTTATAATGCGAAAAATTGTTATCTCTCCATGTAAAATGAGTCGTTTTAGAGAGTGAAACTCCTGCACCAGTAGCACCGGTAACTGCATTAATATGAACATCATGCGTTAATAATTTATGGAATGCTAAAGGTAATATGGCCAACTGAATTGCTGTAGCAAAACACCCCGGATTGGCAATAAACTGTGCCTCTTCTATACTTTTTTTATTCAACTCTGGCAATCCATATATGTATTGCTGATCTTGAAAGTACTTATTGTCTTGCAACCTAAAATCATTGCTTAAATCTATAATTTTGGTGTGTGCAGCAAAATTGTACTTTTCTAAGAATTTTGTAGAGTTACCATGACCAAGACAAAGAAATAACACATCTACATTCGCATTAACACTATCTGTAAATTTCATTTCTAAATCACCTATTAAATCTTGGTGCACCTGATGAATTTTATTTCCTGCATTAGAGGTACTGTACACAAAATCTAAAGAGACTTTTGGGTGATTGATCAATAATCTAATGAGTTCTCCTGCGGTATAACCTGCACCTCCAACAATACCTACTGTCTTCATTTTTTAGGGTTTACGTGATTAAATATTTTGCTTTGATTCGAGGATATTTTGATAAATCCTTTGGCATCTTGAGCAGTCCATGCTTCATTAGACTCTCCATAACTAGCAAAGGAAGCATTCATTAAATCGTTGTTAGATTCAATACCATTTAATGCAAATCGATATGGCGATAGCGTGAGATAAACATCTCCATTTACATGTTTTTGTGTATCTGCTAAAAAGGCCTCAATATTTCTCATCACTTCTTCCAAATAATTACCTTCATGAAGTAGCATGCCATACCAGCTCGCTAGCTGCTCTTTATGCATTTGCTGCCACTTAGTGAGCGTGTGTTTTTCTAAAAGGTGGTGAGATTTTATAATAATCAATGGTGCAGCGGCTTCAAAACCAACCCTACCTTTTATGCCTATTATGGTATCTCCTACATGTATATCTCTACCAATAGCATATTTAGAAGCGATTTGATCTAACTGTTCAATCAAAGCCACCGGCTCTCCTTCCACATCATCAATAGCTTTTAATTCTCCTTTTTCAAAGGATAATTTAATCTCTTTTGGTTTTGTCTCTTGCAGTTGACTTGGGTAGGCTTCATCTGGAAGTGGCTCTCTCGAATTTAATGTTTCTACACCTCCTACACTTGTACCCCAAAGCCCCTTATTGATAGAATACTTAGCTTTTTCCCAAGGTAAATCAATACCTTTTTCTTTTAAATACTCAATCTCTTCTTGTCTGGCCAATTTCTTATCTCTAATCGGAGTAATAATTTCAATTTCTGGCGCTAAAATTTGAAAAATCATATCAAACCTCACCTGATCATTTCCAGCGCCTGTACTGCCATGAGCAATATATTTTGCATCTATTTTTTTTGCATATTCAACAATTTCAACTGCCTGGATAATTCGCTCTGCACTTACAGATAAAGGATATGTGTTATTCTTTAAAATATTGCCATAAATAAGAAATCGCACCACCTTGTCATAAAAAGTTTGTACCGCATCGATAGATAGATAAGATGTTGCTCCTAACTGTTTGGCTTTCTTTCCAATATCTTCAATTTCTTCTTTTGAAAATCCCCCTGTATTAACACTCACAGCATGCACTTCAAACCCCTCTTCTTTAGATAGGTATTTAGCACAATAAGATGTATCTAATCCGCCACTATAGGCTAAAACTAATTTTTTCATTTTTTATTTTTTTGATGTTTTCTTTAAAAATAATGTTTGTTTAATGCTTTTTAATCTTCTCCAAGTTTTAGAGTCATAGTCATGTTCGACATCTATCTTTTTTGCTTTAGGATCGTGTAACATTCCTGTGCATAAACACATTTTTTGTTCTGTTCTTTGTAGCACATCGTAATTTTGACATGTTTTACATCCTTTCCAAAACTCTGGATCATCTGTAAGCTCAGAAAATGTAACTGGTTTATAACCTAGCTCATAATTAATTTTCATGACGGCCAGTCCGGTTGTAATTCCAAATATTTTAGCATCTGGAAACTTTTGTTTAGAATACTCAAATACTTTAGTCTTAATTTTTTTAGCCAGCCCTAATTTTCTAAAATCTGGATGTACAATTAAACCAGAATGTGCCACAAAATCCTTTCCACTAAAGATTTCTATATAACAAAAACCTGCAAACTTATCGCCCTCATAAGCAATTACAGCATTACCATTCATTATTTTTTGAGCAACATATTCTGGAGTTCTCTTGGCTATACCAGTACCTCTTTCCTTGGCGGAATTATCTATAGTATCACAAATATCATTTGCGAATTTTACATGACTCTTATTTGCAATTACAATTTTCATTGCTTGATTTTATATAACTTAACTAAATTTTTTCTGGACAAAACTGAAATGGACTCACCTATTTCAAAATACAATACCTTACCCTTACGGGCGACGGCGTATACAACGCGTAGACAATATCATTTCTACGACTAAACTGTAGTTGTGATTTTGTATTTTAAAGTTTGATGGCATTTTATTGGTGGTTGTGAAAATTACTATTTATTCTATTGGTATACTGAGATATTACTTACGGCGGCGTTCGGGCGAACGGCGAATCTCTAAATAAACGATATGTACATCTGTTACTTTCACACTGCAATATTACAACATTTATTTTATTATTAAAATAAATTTAATGTTTTTAATAAATCATTGAGAATTTTATAACAATCTCTTATATTATACATGGCTTTTCTTACCTACTCTTTATGAGAATTATGAATTGACATTTACCCCTACTTTACATCTAAAATTAAGTTCTTAACTTCTACCATTCAATTGGGTTATTTTATGCTAAAAGATATCTATTAGCTAATTACTATTTATTGGTTTTTATTACAATATCCACCCTTTACACTGCTAAAGTACTTTCATTAATTGTAAAGACGATTATCTTTCTTTTTTAACCATGTTTATGGTAATTTTTCGTATCTCTTACGGCTACCTTATATACTTACTAATAAACCTGTAAATAAATCAAAAATATAGATGATTTTTATGCAAAAAATAGCTTAACTTAGTTTGCCCATTCCGATACTTATCGCATTTAACTTAAAGCTTAAACCTCAACGGATTTACTTTTAAAAGAGTCTATTTTTTGAGATTTTGGAATGAAACATAGGCCCCTAAACTCATCGTAATTTAAACAATGAACCGTACTATTTTACATCTAGACCTCGATACTTTTTTCGTTTCTTGCGAACGCTTATTAGATCGTCGGTTAAATAACAAACCTGTCATTATTGGCGGCATGGGTAGTAGAGGTGTAGTAAGTGCTGCTAGTTACGAAACCCGAGCCTATGGTGTGCATTCTGGCATGTCAATGAAAATGGCAAAGCAATTATGCCCACATGCTATTTACATTAGAGGTAATGCTGGAATATATACCAAGTACTCAAAACAAGTTACTCAAATTTTACAAAGCGAATTACCCGTTTTAGAAAAAGCAAGTATTGATGAATTTTATGCCGATTTAACTGGTATGGATCGTTTTTTTGGGTGTTATAGATATGCAACCGAATTACGTCAGAAAGTGATTAATGAATCTGGCTTGCCTATTTCACTTGGACTCTCTGCTAATAAAACAGTATCAAAAGTTGCAACCAATGAAGCAAAACCTAACAATCAAATAAAAATTGACAATGGTTTTGAAAAAGCTTTTTTAGCTCCTTTATCCATTAAAAAAATTCCAATGGTGGGCCATAAAACATATCGCACTTTCTGTAATATGGGTATAAAATCGGTAAAAACTGTACAACAAATGCCTTTAGAAATGATGATATCTGTTTTTGGTAAAAACGGAAAAATGATATGGCAAAAGGCTAATGGCATAGACCATTCGCCCGTGGTAGAATATCACGAAAGAAAATCTATTTCTAGTGAGCGTACTTATGGGAAAGACACCACAGATATTACCCAATTAAAAACAACGGTAACTGCTATGGCAGAAAATTTAGCTTTTCAATTGCGTCGTGGCGGAAAGCTTACTTCAAATGTTTCTGTTAAAATTAGATATTCTGATTTTCAAACCTATTCAAAACAAATTAAAATACCTTATACCTCTGCAGATCATCATTTAATACCTGTGGTTCAAGAGCTTTTTGATAAATTATACAATAGACGAATGTTGATAAGACTAGTAGGTGTAAAGTATAGTGGTTTAACTTCTGGCACTTATCAAATCAATTTATTCGATGATGCTAAAAAAACAGTAAATTTATATAAGGCCATGGATAACATACGGTTAAGATTTGGTGACCGTAGTGTGATGCGTGCTTCCACCCTAGGAGAAGGTGCAAAAACCATAGGCAATTTCACCAATCCGTTTAATGGCGAACCTCCTATTGTTTTAGCTCACAGGCATCAATAAATTTAACAACATGCTATTAAACAACCATTCTTATTATAGTTTGCGTTACGGCACCTTATCTGAGGCTCAATTATTATCTCAAGCTCAATTGCATGGCTATAGAACACTAGCACTAACCGACATCAATAACACCTCTGGTTGTTTAAATTTTATTAGAACAGCAATTCAATTAAACATTAAACCCATAGTAGGTATAGATTTTAGAAACCATACTCAACAACTCTACATCGGGATAGCCAAAAACAATCAAGGGTTTTTAGAATTAAATCGATTCTTATCAAAACACCTGCATCAAAAAATACCTTTTCCAAAAGTAGCACCACCATTTAAAAACTGCTTTATCATTTATCCTTTTTTTCACTTAAATCAAATAAAAAAAAGTAAACTTCAAAACAATGAATTTATAGGGATAACACGGGAAGATTTAAATAAACTTGCGCTCTCAAAACTTAAGCATTATACTCGTAAGCTAGTTGTATTACACACTGTAAGTTTTGCCAACAAACGAGATTACAATATTCATAGATTGCTTCGATCCATAGACGAAAATAGCTTATTAAGTAAGTTGCCCAAAGAACATCAAGGATTACCAGAACACACTATGTGCCCTGAAAATGATATCCTCCAAACATTTAAAAACTATCCCAATGCCATAAAAAACACCAAAGCTATCTTAGCGCAATGCTCTATCAATTTCGATTTCTCCAAAAATCGTAAAAATCAAAACCTAAAGGTTGTTTTTAAAAGTAAAGAAGAAGATTATCAAAAACTGGTTTCTCTTTGTGAAAAAGGTCTAAAGAATAGATATAGCACCGTAACGACTACAATAAAAAAAAGATTACAGAAAGAGCTCGACTTAATTCGAAAGCAAGAATTTGTTAGTTTTTTTTTGATCAACTGGAAAATTATTCAATACGCCAAATCTAAACAATATTTTTATGTAGGTCGTGGTAGTGGTGCTAACAGCATTGTAGCCTATTTACTGGAGATTACTAATGTAGACCCTATTGAATTAGATTTATATTTTGAGCGGTTTATGAATCTTTATCGCACCACCCCTCCAGATTTTGATATTGATTTTTCTACATGGGATCGTGAAGATATGACTCGCTTTATTTTTGAAACGTTTAATCCTAATCATCAAGTAGCCTTATTGGGGGCCTATGTAACTTTTAAATATAACGGTGCCGTTCGAGAATTAGGTAAAGTCTTTGGTTTACCCAAATATGAAATAGACAAATTATGTGATGCTAAATTTGATCCTCACAAACTAGATGACATTTCTAAATTAGTTTTACGCTATGCCAAATATTTACAAGGCCGACCCAATTATTTAAGTATCCATGCTGGTGGTATTTTAATTTCCCAACAGTCGATTCATTATTTTACGGCAACCCATTTACCCCCAAAAGGTTTTCCCACCGTACAATTTGACATGCATATAGCCGAAGATGTTGGCTTATTTAAATTCGATATCTTAGGCCAACGAGGTTTGGGTAAAATTAAAGACGCTATCGAAATTATCGAAAAAAACAACCCCAATGTCGAGTTACCCAACATTCATCAAGCTACCCCTTTTTTTAAAGATCAAAAAATCAATACAATGATTTCAAAAGCTGAGTGTATTGGTTGCTTTTATGTAGAATCTCCTGCCATGCGTATGTTGCTAAAGAAATTAGGCGTGCAAGATTATCTTACACTGGTTGCAGCCAGCTCTATTATTCGCCCGGGTGTAGCCAAAAGCGGTATGATGCGTGAATATATTTTAAGGCATCAAAATCCCGAAAGAAGAAAATTGGCTCATCCAGTACTTTGGGATATCATGCCAGACACTTATGGTGTTATGGTATATCAAGAAGATGTTATAAAAGTAGCACATCACTTTGCGGGTTTAAATTTAGCCGAAGCCGATGTTCTCAGGCGGGGCATGAGCGGCAAATATCGCACGAGAGCAGAGTTTCAAATCGTAAAATCAAAATTTATTGACAACTGCAGAAAAAAAGGAGAAAACGATAAGGTTATTTTCGAAATCTGGAATCAGATAGAAAGTTTTGCTGGCTACGCTTTTGCTAAAGGACACTCTGCCTCCTACGCCGTAGAATCTTATCAAAGTCTATTTTTAAAATGTTACTTTCCGTTAGAATATATGGTAGCTACCATTAATAACGGCGGGGGATTTTACCGCACAGAAATATACGTGCACGAAGCCCAAAAGCTCGGAGCCACAGTACATCCCCCATGTATAAATAGAAGCAATATAGAAACCATTATTCACGGTCAAGATATTTTTTTAGGTTATCAACATTTACAAGCCTTAGAGAAAAAGAGTATGCTTAAAATTGTTAATGCTAGAATAGATGGTAATTTTTCTTCATTAGATGATTTTATAAATCGGGTTAATTTGTCTATTGAGCAGCTAGAAATTTTAATTCGTATTGATGCTTTTAGAAGTTTTGGCAAAGACAAACGCAGCTTACTTTGGGAGGCTTACTACAAAACCAATCATATTACAATTAACGATACTCAACAGCAACTCTTCAAAGTGAGTACGCAAACATTTAAACTGCCACAATTTACCATTACTGATATTGAAAATGCTTATGACCAAATTGAAATTTTGCATTTCACACTCTATGATAAGTTTATGTTGCTTAAAAATCCGCCAGAAAATAACATAGTTTCGGCAGACTTAATCTTGCATCTCAATAAAGTAATTACTATTTATGGTTACCTAGTTACTATCAAACATACCAAAACCTCAAAAGGAAAGCCTATGTATTTTGGTACTTTTTTAGATCAAAAGGGTCAATGGCTAGATACGGTACACTTTCCTGTATCTGCTTCTAAATTTCCTTTTCAAAACAAAGGCATCTATAAAATCACGGGTAAAGTAGTTTCTGAATTTGATTTTCTGAGTATAGAAGTTATTCACCAAAAACGTATGGAATATATTACTCTATAAGACCTAGATTATTTTATACACCTGATATTTAAATACTTACATTCAAAGTTTTTAGAGGTTTTCAACAATTTTGCAATTTAAAAAGCATGGTTTTATACATTTGAACAAATAAGTTCTATATGGTTCATAAAGAATTTAAATTCGATCTTTACAAAACACAATTTTATGGCAGATATTATACGCCGTCAACATTAAAAGCTGTTATTGTATTGATCCATGGAATGGGAGAGCATTCTAAACGCTATGAAAAAAATGTAATACCTCAGTTCTTAAAACATAATTATGCCGTGATTACATATGATCAATTTGGTCATGGTTTAACACAAGGCAAAAGAGGTCATAATCCAGGTTTTTCATACCTATTAGAGTGCATAGATGTTGTAATTCTTAAAGCCATTAATTTTTTCGGTAAACATCCTTTGGTGCTGTATGGGCATAGCATGGGTGGTAATGTTGTTCTTAATTATGTATTGCGCAGAAAAAACCATCCCTTTAAGGCAGTAATCGCTACCAGTCCGTTTTTAAAGCTAGCTTTTAAACCTCCTCAATGGAAATTAGGTATTGGCAAAATTTTAGCCAAACTATGGCCTAGCATTACTCTTTCTAATGAAATTGATGCCAATGCCATCTCTAGAGATATTCATGAAGTAGAGTGCTATCAACAAGACCCATTGGTACATGATAAAGTGAGTCCAAACTATTCTATTGCATTAATGAAAACTGGTGTATGGGCTATACAACATGCCAATTGGCTCAATACACCAACATTAATAATGCACGGTACAGCAGACAGATTAACGAGTTATAAAGCCTCTGTTGAATTTGTAAACAATAGTAACGGGGTAGCTACCCTAGAATTGTTTGACGGTGGATATCATGAATTACACCATGATATAATTAAAAATAACGTTTTAAAAAAATTAATTAATTGGATAGATATAACAATAACATAACAATGATGCCCTAGCAATTTAAAAGCTATGAACAATTCCTTTTTCCTCTATTTATTAGTTTTATCTCCCCTACTTTTTTTTGGTCAGAATAGTTTTCGTTCAAATTGGGAGCCGCGAAAGCCTAACTCTTTTGAACGAGACTATTTCACCAAATTTGAGAACCAATCCATAATTATTTTAGATCTAGAGCCTGCCTCAATTGGGCTCAATAGCCTAATTGATATTAACAAGGACAAACATGAGTTAGATGACTTTACCTCTTTAGAACTTATTGAGGACTTGAACACATTAAACGACCAAACACCATTTAATATATATCACAATCCCACCCTAGAGCGGTACATCAGAGTATTTCTTAAAAACCGAAGAGATAATTTATCTCAACTAATGGCCAAAGCGCAATACTATTTTCCTTTATTTGAGAGATATTTAGATCAATATAACCTACCGCTTGAGTTAAAGTATTTAGCCGTGGTTGAATCTGCCCTGCAGCCTACCGCAAATTCTCATGCCGGTGCTAAAGGCTTATGGCAATTTATGTATGGCACTGCCAAGCAATACGGACTGGAAGTTAACACTTACGTGGATGAACGTTTCGACCCCATTAAATCAACACAGGCCGCATGTGCTTACCTTACCGATTTATATAAAATGTTTAACGATTGGGACTTAGTTTTAGCGGCTTATAATTCGGGCCAAGGCAATGTATCTAGAGCTATTAAAAAATCTGGCGGTTTAACGAATTATTGGCAATTAAGATCATATTTACCATCAGAAACTCGAGGTTATGTTCCCGCTTTTTTAGCTACCTATTATATTTTTAAATTTGCCGATAAACATCAACTAAGCCCTGCTCAAGCTAAGTTATCTTATTACGAAGTAGAAAGCATTCCTATCGAACGGGCTATTGATTTTAAATCCATTACAAATCATTTAGGCATTTCACAAAAAATGATTAAAGCTTTAAATCCGCAATACAAAAAAGAATACATTCCCGCAGTAAAAGAAAAACCCTACCTACTAATTTTACCTATTAATATGGCTGATGAGTTTATTTTGTATGTCGATCAGATTTATCAGGGTAACAAAATAGAAGAAAAAGAGTATTTTATACCAATCACACTAGAGAACAGTTATGTGGTAAAGCCCGGAGATAATTTAGAAAATATTGCACAAAGACATCACATTACTTTAGAACAATTAAAACAATGGTATGGTTTACAAACCAATTTCTTAATAGAACACCAACGACTTGTGGTTACCAATAAACCAATTATAACTACGGGCTCCACTACTAGAAAAACCAGTTCCAGTCAAAAAAAATTCACTTCCGCCAAACAGCAGACTAATTCTACTTACCAAATATATACTGTTAAAGAGGGAGATACTTTATTTAAAATATCCAGAAGTTTTCCACAAGTAACTATCTCACAAATAAGAGATTGGAACAATATTTGGAATATCAACTACCTCAAACCAGGCACGCAATTAAAAATTTATTAAATGGTTTAATATTTTTACTTGACAATTAAACATACTGTACTAAAAACTAAAAAGTTAAAAAATAGTCACACATAAAATTTTATACTACTTTTGGCGTTTTTGGTTTTAAGACAATTAACAAAAACAATTTAATGGTAATGGATTTGATGAAGACAATAACTATTATTCTACTATTTTTTGGTGCCATAACAGCTAAGGCCCAAGACACTAACCTTGTAAAAGACACCCTTAATCTTACTGTAAAAGATAGTATTAAAAACTTATCTGATATTAGCTACTTTAGTATTGATACATTAAAAATTGATACTACATTAATCGACGGTCAGAACATTGCTTTTATTGATTATAAAGAAGCTTCAGAATTTGATAAAAAATGGATGAGTTCATGGGAAAACAATATCGTCGATAGTACTTTAATTATTCAACCACAAGATACCGCCGGAAAAATAGTGGTCACAGATTTATCTACAGAAGTTTTAAAAGCAAGGCTAGAAGATTTAAATAGCAAAACCCCGTTTGATGTAGCTTACAATCCATCTTTAGAAAAAATAATTAAGCATTACTTAAAGAATAGACCACAAACTTTAGCCAACTTGATGGGTCGAGCACAGTATTACTTTCCCATGTTTGAAAAATACCTTGATCAATTCGATATCCCGCTAGAAATTAAATATTTAGCTATTGTTGAATCGGCCTTAAAACCTACAGCTAAATCTAGGGTTGGCGCCAAAGGTTTATGGCAGTTTATGTATGGTACAGGTAAAGAATATGGTTTAAACGTAAGTTCGTACGTTGATGAAAGATCAGATCCTATAAAGTCAACCATTGCCGCTTGTAAATTTTTAAATAACCTTTATCGCATTTTTAATGATTGGGATTTAGCTTTGGCGGCCTACAATTCTGGGCCCGGTAATGTTAATAAAGCGATTAGACGTTCTGGGGGATACAAAAATTATTGGAACATAAGACATCATTTACCCAGAGAAACTGCTGGTTATTTACCTGCTTTCTACGCCACTTACTATATTTTTGAATATGCCAAAGAGCACCAATTATACCCACAAAATGAGCTTATGCCTAATTTTCAAGTTGACACTATAGCGATTAAAAGGCAACTTACTTTTGAACAAATTAACAAAGTGCTAGAAACAGACGATGAATTGTTAGAATTTCTTAATCCTCAGTATAAACTCAATATCATACCAGTAGTAAAAAACAGAGCATATACCTTAACAATTCCTAAATACTTGGTTGGCAAATTTGTGAGTAATGAACAACAAATTTATGCTTACGCAGAAGCCGATGACGCTAAAAGAGAGAAACCTTTTCCTAAGTACTTCGAGACCAATGATAAAATTAGATATCGCGTAAGAAGTGGCGATTATTTGGGTAAAATCGCTAACAGATATGGTGTTAGTGTAAGTCAAATAAAAAGGTGGAATGGGCTTAGAAACAATAACCTTAGGGTAGGTCAAAGGTTAACAATTTACCCAAGAAAACCTGTAGCTGCTCGGCAAAGTTCATCTGCCAAAAAGTCTACAAAAAGCAAAACCAGTTCGACTAAATCCAATAAAAAATACACCACTTATGTTGTTAAAAAAGGCGACTCTTTATGGCTAATTTCTCAAAAGTTTCCAAAAGTTTCTGTGAATCAAATTAAAAATTGGAATAATATTTGGAGTAATAATTTAAAGCCTGGTACTAAACTAAAAATATATTAATTCTAGATTTTAAATTACAACCCAATAATGAGAAGAAAAATTAGTGTTCTATTTATAAGTATCGTTGCTTTTTGGTCTTGCGGTAAAGACACAAAACCTACACTAGTTGATTCAACAGGTAGAATTAATGAAGTATTAATAGTCATGAAAAACTCTGATTGGACTGGTGTCGTTGGCGATTCTATTAAACAAATTATTCTCACTCCTCTTGATGGTTTACCTCAAGAGGAAGCTCAATTTTCTGTAAATCAGGTTTCTCCTACCGCTTTTAATAATCTATTTAAAAGAACGCGTAACATTCTTTTTATTGGTTATGGTGATGGCGATAACAATTTCTACGCTAATAAAAATATCTATGCCAGTCCGCAAATTACCCTTACCGTATTAGGCCAAAATGAACAAGAATTATTGGCTAATATTTCAAAACACAAACAAGATATTATCAATACCTTTAAAAATAATGATCTAGCCGTTTATCAACAAAAGGTTACCAAAGACCATTACAATGCTAAAAGTGTTGAAACATTCAACAAACTTGGCTTTACCTTGAAACTACCTAGAACCTATAAAAAGGTTGAAGATAGTGGCGATTTTTTATGGTATCGCAATGATTTTGGGAAGGGACAAATGAATTTGATAGCTTTTGAAATCCCGTATTTAAATGGCAATGATTTTAAATGGAATCATATTCATCAAGCCATTGATACAATTACCAAATACAATATTCCAGGTCAATTTGATAACACCTATATGATGATTGAAAAGCGCTACGATCCTATCATCAAAAGTTTAAAGTTAGCCGATTTAAATGCCTTAGAAGCCCGTGGTTTATGGGTAGTGAAAGATGATTTCATGGGCGGTCCTTTTATCACCTATGCAATTGCAGATAAACCTAATCAAAGAATCTTAATTTTAGAAGGCTTTAGTTATTCACCCGCTACTAAAAAAAGAGATTTTGTTTTTGAAATGGAGGCCATACTAAAAACCATAGCAATTGGTAACTAATCTTCTAACTTTAAGTTATCTGTTTGATAAGTTTCAATAGATCCATCACTTTTGCTATAAATTAAAAAAGCCTTTAAATCTTGTTTTTTTTGTAAAAATGTTTTGGTTTTTTCTAAACCCATTGCCATAAAAGCTGTAGCATAAGCATCTACATCTGCGCAATCTAATTTACCGATA
>JAUIJW010000186.1 GCA_030431085.1 Bacteroidia bacterium | reverse complement strand
ACTCTAGTGGTAGCTGCTACCCTAGGTGGTGGTATCTTTGGCGATCATTGCTCACCTATTTCAGATACCTCTATCATATCTTCCATGGCCTCTGCCAGCGACCACATTGATCATGTTAAAACTCAATTGCCATATGCATTAATTGGAGGTATTATTACCACCCTACTTTACCTTATCATGGGTTTTGTTGTAAATTGATATTAGTCTCTTTTTAATACTTACCTTTGTACATCCATTCAATTATTGATTATGACACATAAAGCCGGGTACGTAAATATTATTGGTAATCCTAATGTTGGAAAATCCACTCTGATGAATACCTTGGTGGGTGAAAAACTTTCAATCATTACCTCTAAGGCGCAAACGACTAGACATAGAATTTTAGGTATTGTTAACGAAGAAAACTATCAAATTGTATTTTCTGACACTCCAGGCATAATTAAACCCGCTTATGAGCTTCAAGAATCAATGATGGCCTTTGTAAAATCTGCTTTTGAAGATGCCGATATTTTAATTTATATGGTAGAAATAGGTGAAACCGAACTTAAAGATGAAGCGTTCTTTAAACGAATTGAAAATTCGCCAATTCCTATTTTACTATTACTGAATAAAATTGATAATTCTTCACAAGAAGAGCTGGTAGAAAAGGTTACTTTTTGGCAAGAGAAGTTACCTAATGCGGAGATTATTCCAATTTCTGCTAAGGAAAAATTCAACATCCAAACAGTGATGTCGAGAATCATTGAATTATTACCAGAATCTCCTCCATTTTATCCTAAAGATCAATTGACTGATAAGCCGGAACGATTCTTTGTTAATGAAACTATTAGAGAGAAAATTTTAATGCATTACAAAAAGGAAGTGCCCTACGCTGTAGAAATTGACACAGAAGAGTTTAAGGAAACTGATAAAATTATTCATATTCGGTCAGTGATTATGGTCGAACGAGATACTCAAAAAGGCATTTTAATAGGCCATAAAGGCGGCGCCCTAAAACGTATTGGTACCGAAGCCCGTAAGGACTTAGAAACTTTTTTTGATAAAAAAATATTTCTAGATCTATACGTTAAAGTCAATAAAAACTGGAGAAGCAATCAAAACCAGCTTAAAAGATTTGGTTATAAGGAGTAATTAATCGTAAATCGTTCTAAAGGTTAAACTAATTCTTGGCTTTAGAATCTTTTTAGACTTTAAAATAGCATGTTGCCAATGCCTTTGCGTATTACCTTGCATCATTATCAAACTACCATGCTCTAAATTAATATCGATCTTTTGTTTATTATTTTTATGCTTAAAGCTGAATTTTCTAAGAGCACCAAAACTTACAGATGCTATGATTGGTTGTTCGCCTAAGGCTGCTTCATCATCGCTATGCCAAGAGACTCCTTGCTCACCATTTTCATATAAATTAAGCAAACAAGAATTAAAACTGCACCCTGTGATTTGTTCGACCTCCTGTTTAATTATATGCAAACCAACTGTCCATGGCAAGGCAATTTTTGTTGCGTTAGAATAGGTATATGCAAAATCTTTGTTGGCTATCCAAGCTACTTTTCTTGGGGTTAGCATGCGTTTTCCAAAAATAACAAATTCGTCTTGCTGCCAAGGAATTTCTTTGATTAGTGAACTTAAAAACTGATCTGCTTTGTTTTTATTAAAAATCACACCGTGGTAAATCACTTCCCCATCAAAGGGTAAAATATTTTGCAGCGGATCGTTATTAAATAAATCCACTCTATATTATTTAATTAGTGTTTTAACCTCTTCAAAATCTAAACCCCCATAATTACCAGAACTCATTAACAATAACGCCGTACGCTCCAAGTCCTGTTGAAACAAATACGTTTTAAATGCTTGAGGGTCTGTAAATACATGCAAATCATCTCTTTTAAAGGCCTGAAAAATTTGTTGTTTCGTTACCTCTTTTAGTTTTTTAATCTCAACAGCATGAGGCGAATAAAATACAGCAGCTTCATCTGCGCTATCTAGTGCATTTTGATATTCTGTTAAAAATTGTTCATTCAAACTACTATAAGTATGCAGTTCTAAGCAGGCCAACACTTTATAGTTGGCATATTGCTCTTTTACAGCATCTGTACTGGCTTTTACTTTAGATGGAGAATGAGCAAAATCTTTAAAAATAACAGATGCTCCACCTTCTATCATTTTTTCCATACGCTTACTCGCTCCTTTAAAGGAAGATATCGCTTCATAAAACTCTGCTTCACCTACCCCCATATGCAAACAAATCGCCTTGGCGCCTTCTAAATTTTGCAAATTGTGTTTCCCAAAAACTTCTAAAGGTATTTCACCTTCTTCTGTATTTAAGGTGGTAAATCCATTTTCTACTTGATATTCTGGCGTTTGATAAGGATATGTTTTTATAGGGTGATCTGTTTGTTCAACGACATCGCAAAGCACCTTATCCTCCTGGTTATAGACCAAAATTCCACCATTAACCATTGTTTTAATAAATTCTGAAAATTGCTCTACATAAAAATCAAATGTTGGAAACACATTAATATGATCCCACGCTATACCACTGAGTAAAGCAATATTGGCCTGATACAAATGAAATTTAGGACGTCTATCTATGGGTGAAGATAGATACTCATCTCCTTCTAATACCATAAATTCATTATCACTTGTAAGATGAACCATACGATCAAAGCCTTCTAATTGTGCCCCTACCATATAATCAACATCTATTTGATGGTAATTTAACACATGTAAAATCATCGATGTAATCGTTGTTTTACCATGAGAACCACCAATAACTACCCTTGTTTTATTTTTAGCATGTTGATATAGAAATTCTGGATACGAATAAATGGTTAAGCCTAATTCTTGCGCTTTCAAAAGTTCTGGATTATCGGCTTTAGCATGCATGCCCAAAATAATAATGTCTATATCATCAGTAATTTTCTCAGGAAACCACCCTGTTTTTTGGGGCAATAAACCTTTGGCTTTTAGCCTCGATTTTGACGGTTCAAAAATAGCATCGTCACTTCCTGTTATGTCATCACCTTTGGCTTGAAGCGCTAATGCTAAATTGTGCATGGCACTTCCGCCAATAGATATAAAATGTATTTTCATGTGTTTAATTCAATTTAAATCTTAATTCATTACTTGTTAAATCATCAATAAGCTCCTTAGATATTTCTACTTTGGTTGTACGACTTGGCATGTTTAATTTAAGTTTTTCTTCCATATCAAATACCGTAAAATGAAGTGACTGTGAACCTGCGTAAGGTTTAACAACATTTTCAACTTGTTGTACCTTTTCTTCATTGAGCGTTTTAATATTTAACATAATGGTTATTTTTTTTGCCATTTTCTGTAGAACATCTTGTAACTGTTGTATGGCTGTAATTTGAACTCTTACATCTCCACCCTGCCAAGCTCTGCGTAAACTAGTCTTGATATACAAAAAAGTATTGGGTATTAAAAAATGTCTAAATTTTAAATAATCTTCATTAAACAGTTTAAACTCATAGGCCTCTGTATAATCTTCAAAAGTGAAAATAGCCCATGGCTTTCCGTTTTTACCCACCCGGTGCTGCACATCCGAAATAATGCCAGCAAACGACAACTCTCTTCCTTCTAATTCATTCGAATTTTGCAGCATATCAACGGTAGCATTACAAAAATATTTCATTTCTGTTTTATAATCGTCAAGCGGATGTCCAGAAATATAAATACCGATAACCTCTTTTTCTTTAGACAATTTTTCCATGATATTCCAGGGTTCACATTTTGGAATAATAGGTTCATCAAACTGTACTTCGGACGCCTCGCCAAATAATGACACTTGTGCTGAATTTTTACTTTCTTGGAATTTATTACCAAATCGTATGGCACGTTCAATAAAAGTATTGCCTTTTTCGTCTAAAGCATAGTATTGAGCACGGTCTGTATCTGTAAATGAATCAAACCCACCGCCCAAAATTAAACCATCAAATGCTTTTTTATTAGCTGCTCTTAAATCTACTCTTTTGGTCATGTCAAAAATAGATTTATAGGGCCCGTTCTTTTTCCGTTCTTCAACAATCACATTTACGGCTCCTTCGCCTACCCCTTTAATAGCACCCATACCAAAACGCACCGCATTATCTTGGTTTACTGAAAACTTATAATAACTTTCATTAATATCTGGACCAAGCACATTTAATTTCATGCGTTTGCATTCTTCCATGAAAAAAGACACCTGCTTGATATCATTCATATTGTTACTTAATACTGCTGCCATATATTCTGCAGGGTAATGCGCCTTTAAATAAGCTGTTTGATAAGCAATATAGGCATAACAGGTGGAATGCGATTTGTTAAAGGCGTAGGCCGCAAAAGCCTCCCAATCTTTCCAAATTTTTTCTAAAACTTCTTCTGGATGCCCATTCTTTTTACCACCTTCAATAAATTTTGGTTTTAATTTTTCTAGTAAAGCAA
>JAUIJW010000009.1 GCA_030431085.1 Bacteroidia bacterium | reverse complement strand
TGATGCCATTCTGGAGCCCCTGTAAAGATAAATTGTAAATCGTGTTGGTCATTAATTTTATAACCTAAACCAATGAAATAATTAGAACCTGCACCTTTAGTACCATCTACATAACCATCACCTTTAAAAGTACTAAATAGGACACTGGCAGATAACCCGTTTTCTAATTGACCTGTATTGTAAGCGGCTAAATATTTTTGATAGCCATCGTTACCAAACGTAGCAGCAACTGTACCACCTTCTCGAGCGTTAGAGCTTTTAGTAACGACATTAATTGTACCACCCACAGAAGCAATTGCTAATTTTGAAGCACCTAAACCTCTTTGAACTTGCATTGCTGTAGTAACATCGGCTAAACCTGCCCAGTTAGACCAGTATACCCAACCGTTTTCCATATCATTGACAGGTTGACCATTAATCATCACAGCCGTATTTCTTTGGTCGAAACCACGAATATTAATTCTAGAATCACCAAATCCACCACCTTGTTTCGTGGCGTATACAGAAGGTGTTAAATTTAAAATTTCTGGTAATTCTTGTGTTCCTAAATTTCTTTCTATATCAACAGCTTTAATGGTAGATACGGCAACAGGAGTTTGTCTGTCTTTAGCGATATCAATAGTTCCAGTAACCACTACTTCGTCTAATACATTATCGTCTATAGATAATACAATAACGCCAAGAACTGCCGAGCTAGAATCAAAGGCAATCTCTTTGGTTTGCATTCCTACAAAAGATACTTCAATAATACCTTCGTTACTTTCTAAAGTTAAGCTAAATGTTCCATCAAAATCGGTAGTTGTTCCGTTAGTTGTTCCTTTCTCTATGATATTTGCTCCTGGTAGAGGGCCAGTTTCATCATGTACAGTACCTGTTACTGTAATAGTTTGTCCAAAAACGGTTACTGAGCATAATAAAAATACAGCAACCCATAAATTCTGAAATTTTTTCATCTTTTATTAATTGAGTTAATAACGCTGCAAAAATACTAAGAGAGAAACAGTTAACCTATTAATTTACGGTTAAATTTTTAAGAAATTGTTAACTAAATTTAACCTTTATTTAACCAAAAATTGATGGGCAAGTTCTTTGCCTAATTCTACACCAAATTGATCAAAACTGTAAATGTTCCAAATCACACCTTGTACAAATGTTTTATGTTCATATAAGGCAATTAGAGAACCTAAGCTCTTTGGTGTAAGTTGATGGATTAATAGGGTGTTAGAGGGTTTGTTGCCTTCGAATACTTTGAATGGAAGTAGGCTGTTAATTTGTTGTTCATCACCTTTAAACTTCATATCTAAATGGACTTCTTCTGCTGTTTTACCAGCGTATAACGCTTCCGCTTGAGCGTAAAAATTAGCCATTAACTTATCGTGATGTTCTTGATTACCATAAAGAGAAGTTTTAAAACCAATAAAGTCAACAGGAATTAATTTTGTGCCTTGATGTACTAATTGCATAAAGGCATGTTGAACATTAGTACCGGTATTACCCCAAATAATATTTCCTGTTTGATAGGTTACTGGCACACCATTTCTGTCTACAGATTTACCATTACTTTCCATAGATAGTTGTTGTAAAAATGGCGCTAATTTTTCTAAATATTGTGTGTAGGGTATGACTACCTCAGATTCTGTACAAAAGAAATTGTTATACCAAATAGAGATAAGTGCTAGTATAACAGGCATATTTTCATCAATAGAACTGTTTTTAAAGTGCTCATCCATCGCATAACCACCAGCTAAAAAAGATTTAAAATGCTCAAATCCAATAGCTAAACTTATTGATAAACCTACTGCACTCCATAAAGAATATCGACCACCAACCCAATTCCACATGGTGAATACATTTTGGCGATCAATACCAAACTCTGAAACTTTTTCTAAATTGGTAGAAACAGCAACAAAGTTATGGGCTATATCTTTTTCAGAAGCTTTTTGTAAAAACCATTGTTTTACGGTTAAAGCATTGGTAAGTGTTTCTTGAGTGGTAAACGTTTTAGAAACAATTACAAAAAGCGTAGTTTCTGGATCGAGTTCTTTAAGGATTTCTTGAACATGATCACCATCGATGTTAGAGATAAAATGAGTGTTGAGGTGATTTTTATAGTATTGTAAGGCTTCAACGACCATTCTAGGCCCTAAATCTGAACCTCCTATACCAATATTTACAATATCTGTAATTGCTTTACCTGTATATCCTTTAAATTCACCAGAAATGACTTTATTAGAAAATTCTTCAATTTTAGCCAAGGTATGATTAACTTCAGGCATGACATCTTGGCCATCAACCATAACAGCATGGTTACCTTGGTTACGCAATGCCGTATGTAGTACAGCTCTACCTTCTGTGGCATTAATCTTATCTCCAGAAAAGTATTTATCAATGGCATCTTCCAATTGCGATTCTTTCGCCAAAGCAAACAGTAAATCCATAGTTTCAGGAGTTAGCCTATTTTTCGAATAGTCTAAGTATAGATCATCAACTTGAAGTGATAGTGCAGCTTTTCTTTGTTTATCTTTTTGAAAAAGTGATTTCATTTCAACAGATTTTATGTCGTTAAAATGAGATTGTAATGCTTTCCAAGATTTTGTTTCTGTGGGATTTATATTTTGTAGTGCCATAGTTAGTTTCGTTTTATTTGAGATTTTTAGTTTGTTGCGATTGGTTCTGCTATAAATTTGGTTGTAATTTGATCTAATTGCGCTTTAAGCGGATTGATAAAATCAAAATATTGTTGTTTTAAGTTTTCTTTGATGGGCTCTGCAGCAGGAAGTTTTTGTTTAAAAGGATCTACTTGACGGCCATTCTTCCAAAAGCGATAACACACATGCGGCCCGCCAGTATTACCAGTCATACCCACATAGCCAATGACCTGTCCTTGCTTGACATAATCACCTCTTTTAACCGCACGTTTTTTCATATGCAAATATTGGGTAGAGTAGGTAGCATTGTGTTTAATTTTTACATAATTACCATTACCACCGCGGTACTTAGATTCTGTAACGGTACCATTGGCGGTACTAATAATAGGAGTACCTACGGGGGCTGCAAAATCGGTACCCTTATGAGGTCTAATTTTATAACCGTAATATTTTATTCTGCGCTTTAGGTTGTATCGAGACGATACACGATAGCCATATTTTAATGGTGCTTTAAGAAACTTTCTTCTTAAAGTTTTTCCTTTTTCATCATAGAAATCATGTGTTTTTTTTATAGAATCGGTTTCGAAATTAAAGGCATAAATAGGCGTGTTTTTATGTTCGAAATAAGCAGCTTTAATTTCTCCAATACCAACCGATACCGTGTCGTCTATAAAACGCTCTTCGTAGATTAATTTAAAATTATCTCCTTTTTGTAGGTGAAAAAAGTCTATAGTCCAGGCGTAAATATCAGATAAATCAAGAGCAATGGTATAGTTTAAGCCTTGTTGGTCAATGGCTTCAGAAAGAGAACTCTCAATTACACCAGCAGCGGTTTTAATTTCTGTTCTTAATGTTTTCTTACCAAAAGTAGTTTTTATACTGTCTTGAAAATCTACTATGAGAAATTCAATTTTGTTGGGTTGGTAAATAAAAACTTGAGCTTTTTCTGTAGTGTCTTTTTTAGCTAAAATAGTATATGGTTTACCCGCTCTTAGTTTTCTAATATCAAAAGTGTCTTTGGCAGCTTCGGCAATTTTATAGATTTCTGGGTATTCAACATGGTGTCTATCTAATATTTGGCCAAAGCTTTCACCGTTTTGAATAGTGTCTTTAACCACCAAGTAGTCATCTAGTACATAACCAAATTCTTTAAGGACTACTTTGGGTTTTACTTCTTCAATTTTTTCAGCAATATCAGCAGTTTCTTCATTTTTCTTACATGCCACTACCAGTAGCAAACCTATTGCCACAAACAATATTTTTTTCACGAAATTCTAGGTACTTTTTTTGTTAAAGTGCAAATCTATTGATTTTGCAAAAAAAAGGCTGTAAAAATTAGTTAAAAATTATAGGAAACGGATTGGCTAGTCCCTTATACTCATGAAGTTCTGCAGAAATAGCACCTACAAGAATGGCGGCTTTAATCTTTAGAGGAATTTTATTTTGATCATCACTTACCCAAAAAGTTACCCCTTCCTCCTCTTTAAATACACGTCCTTTTTGTACCATTGGCTTTACAATGAGGGCTTTAACATTGCCAAATTTGGTTTTAATGATTTCTCGTCCCTTAAAAATAAGGTCTATCTTATTATTTTCTTCATCAAAAAAAACATTAAGAGAAATACGCTCTCCTACTTTCATGGTACTAAAATCAAGATTTCTCAAGAAATAAACAGACGAAATCATATCTTGAATATCACTCTTGGTTTTAAAATATTTCTTCGTATTGTGTTTGTGGTCAATAACAGTGGCTCTATGTTGTGTATGATCAAATAAAATTTCTTTATTTTTTTTATACCCACCTTCATTGACTTTTCTTACAAAATGATAGGGTTTATTTGTTTTTGGGTCAAAATAGGTTTGATAAATATCCCTTACGGGGAAAAATAAATTAACCATACCGGTTGTCCAGCCTTCACCATGTACAAAGTATAGATTTTGCTGATTTTTGTTGACAGATTTTAACTTTAACTCGGCCATACCTGCATTAATTAAGCCATAGCTAATTTTAAAGGTGAGATGTTCTCCCGGCTTATAAGCAGAAGTGCTAGGTTGAGTAAAACCCTTTATGCTATAGATAAAACAGAGTAGAATTAGCTTCATTTTTATACGCATAACCATAGATTTACTCTTGCTTTTCAAAATTAGAAACACCTTCTTTAAGCCAAGCCAAGTAGGCGGCAATATCTGGGTTGTAGGCAGAGTAAGCGTTTAAATTATCACCTTGATGATTGAGCAAAACATAATAGGGTTGGGCATTAGCTTTGTATTTTTTTATTTGAAAATCACTCCATTTATTGCCAATTGTTTTTATTTTTTTTCCTGTAGTTTCTGAGGTGTATTGCGCCTCTATTGGTAAAGGCCTTTTGTCGTCTACATAAAGTGAAATTAATACTATATCATTTTTAAGTACGCTTAACACTTCGGGGTCAGACCAAACGTTTTCTTCCATTTTTCTACAATTCACGCAGGCATGTCCTGTGAAATCTAACAATACTGGCTTATTCACTTTTTTAGCGTAGGCCATGCCGGTATTATAATCATGGAATGAAATAATGTCGTGTGGTCCTAAATGAGCACCCGAGGGTAACTTTTGTTCGGCGTTGAGAAAGCCTTCTGCCAATTTAGTATAACCAACGCCGTAGGTTGATTCGCTATAATGCATCGGCGGTGGAAATCCGCTAATTAATTTTAATGGTGCCCCCCAAAGTCCAGGAATCATATATATAGTAAAAGTTAATGTAATGAGTGCCAGACTTAAGCGCCCAACAGAGATACGTTTGTCATCACTGTCATGGGGTAATTTAATTTTACCAAAAAGATATAGGGCAAGGGTGCCAAAAATGGCAATCCAAATGGCAATAAAAACCTCTCTTTCTAACCAATGTTTTTGTAAGACTAAGTCTGCATTTGATAAAAATTTGAATGCCAGCGCAAGCTCTAAAAATCCGAGTACAACTTTAACTGTATTAAGCCAGCCTCCCGATTTTGGTAGAGAGTTTAACCATCCTGGAAAAGCGGCAAATAGGGTAAAAGGCAAGGCAATAGCGAGTGAAAATCCTAGCATACTAATGATGGGTGCAATACCGCCTTGAGAAGCCGCAGCAACAAGGGCAGTACCCACAATTGGTCCCGTACAGGAGAATGAGACGATGGCTAAAGCCAAAGCCATAAAAATAATCCCAATAAAACCTCCTCGATCAGCTTGGGCATCTACTTTGGTACTCCATGAACTGGGTAAAGTGATTTCAAAAGCACCTAAAAAGGAAATGGCAAAAACAATCAATAATAAAAAGAAAATAATGTTAAACCAAACGTTAGTAGATAAAGCGTTTAAGGCATCAGCTCCAAAAATTGTGGTGACCACAGTACCTAATAATACATAAAGTACAATAATTGAAAGGCCATAAATTATAGCATTTCTAATGCCAATAGCTTTGGTTTTACTTTGCTTGGTAAAGAAGCTTACCGTCATAGGAATCATAGGGAAAACACAGGGTGTTAACAGAGCTGCAAAACCCGCAAAAAAACTTAAAATAAAGAGTGCCCACAATCCTTGTTTTTCTTCTTTTTTAGCCTGTTGTTTTAAGCTTACTTTTTGTTTTAGATCGGTTTGTGCAGAAATGGTAGTTTCTTTTGTTTGGTTTTCTTTAGCGATGGTTTTGCTAAAATCAACGCCTGTTGGTGCACTGGCAGCATTATTGTTTTCTGGGTTAATTACGAAGAGTAGTTCTACTTCGGTAGGAGGTAAACAGTTGGTATCATCACAAACCATAAATTCTAAATACTCTTGTAGCTCAATTTTATTTTGAGTAAGTATTTTTACACGTTGTTTAAAAATAGCTTCATTTTCAAAATATTTAATCTTGGTTTGAAAAACATTGTCAAATTCTTCATGTCCTTCACCCTCTGTAGTACCACCTACTAACTCAATTTTATTTGCGATATTTTTAAAGCTAAAACTGGTTGGTATAGGGCCATCATCTGGCACATTTTGGGAATATAAATGCCAGCCTTCCTCTATTTTGGCTGTAACGACCAAATCATATTCTGTATCAGAAATTTTTTCAACAGTAGTATGCCACTTAACCGGGTCGTGAATTTGTGCATGACTGAGTACTCCTACAAGTAGTGCAAATAGAACAACAATATAGTTTTTCATTAGTATTTCTTTCAAAAATTTATTGAAATTAAATGTATCTTAAGATACTTTAAATATTACTATTTCTGAGGTAGAATCGGTCACTTTAAAACGATCATCTAAACGTTTACCAATAACCCATACTACATCATTTTGGGAGCAAAGTAAGTATATTTTTTCCTTTTCGTATAAAGATAGTTTCTCATCTTTTAAAAATTTACTTATTTTCTTTTTGCCTTTTAAGCCCAATGGATAAAAGTAGTCGCCTTTTTCCCATTTTCTTACAACAAGTGGGTATTGTAGTAAATTTTTATCTACATAGGCTATGTTACCGCTATTTTCATGCCAAGATTGACCATGTAAAAGGGTGGTGGTTTGTTGATTAATACTAAATGAAGCAGAATCTATATGAATTGTGGTAGTATAAGGTTCGATATACCAAGATTTAATTGGGCTGTTTTCTTCAAATTTTTTACTCAAAATAAGTACATTTCTATCTTTAAGTAGTCGGTGTGTTTTCGAGAAGATTTGCTTTCCGCTTTGAGCGTCTAATAAATGGTATATTTCAGTCCAGTCTGAAAAATTAAATTTGGTCAAATAATTATATAGAAAAGGCTTAGAATTATTGATTTGGCGAAGTTGATCAATAGAAATGATAATTTGATCGCCCTTAATACTAACGATATCTTTAGTAATTTGCGAGAGATAAGTGTCTACTAGGCTTCTAGCATCTTGAAGATGAGCTACGGTTTGGGTAAAAGCCTCCATAAAATTTGGATTAAGCGCTTTGAGTTGAGGTACAATATCGTGCCTAATTTTATTTCTTAAATATTTGGTTTCTGCATTGGTTTGATCTTCTCTCCATAAAATATTGTTTTTATTGGCAAAAGATTTAATCTCTTCTCGGCTGAATTTTAATAGTGGTCGAGCCACTTTATTTTTATGAGCAGGAATACCAGTAAGACCATTAAGGCCAGTACCTCTAGAGAGATTGATTAAAAAAGTTTCAAGGCTATCATCAAGATGGTGCGCGGTAATCACATAATCGTAATCGTGATCTAACTGTAACTGATGAAACCATTGATACCGTAGTTTTCTAGCAGCCATTTGAATGGAGATACCATGAGATTTGGCATAATCCTCGGTTTCAAATTTTGTGGTATAGTAAGCTGTACTAAGATCTTTAGCGGTTTGTATAACAAAGGCTTCATCTGTAAAAGAGGCCTCTCCTCTCAATTGAAAATTACAATGTGCTACCCCAATTTGAGAAAAATATTCACGACAGAGATGCCAGAGCACCATACTATCTAAGCCTCCAGAAATGGCTAAAAGTAATTTCTTCCCTTTTAAAAATGAGAAATGACTATCAATATATGTATTGAAGGCTTGTTGCAAGATGAGGGGACGTTTAATGTTATTGGTACCACAAAAATAAGGGTTTACAAATAGATGAAAAAGCAAAACCCTTGAATCCGTTAAATTTTAACGAATCAAGGGTTTTACTTGTCGTTTGTAGAAGGTCTAGTTTTTGACTAGTAAGGTGCTTTTTTTCATTTTTAATTCTGATAAAATAGCAAGTCCTTCCTCAATGTAAATATCTTTACTAAGGTTTTTGTGCCATGTACTTCTTTTTTTGGCAAAAACAGAATCTTGCTCAATTTTTGGCAACTCATACTTAGGAGAGTTAAACACCAAGTGATTTTCGTATTTAGAAATTGCTTCAAAGGCTTTAGCATCTTCTTTGCGTTGATCTATCTCTGCTTTGTAAGCTCTATAATTTAAATTAACCACTTTATTATTTCTACCTTCTTTCAGCCATCTAGCATTGTCATCAATAAGCTTAAACTGAGGGTTAATTGCAATTCTTTTTTTACTGTTATTAACTGCTTCAGTAAAATTGAGATATGAATTGGTTGGGGTGTAGTTTGCAGGATCTATTTTATCCCAAGCTAATGGATTTTCTTCATCACGCTCACCAATATCTAAGTAGGTATATCGATCTGGCATGGCCACATCAGACACTACTCCTTTCAACTGGGTTGATCCTCCATTGATTCTATAAAATTTTTGAATCGTCATTTTAAGTGCGCCCAAGTCTTTATCGTAATTAAAGTAATTATTTAAAGGTAATACATTTTGTACCGTACCTTTACCAAAAGATTGTTTACTACCAATAATAACAGCTCTATTATAGTCTTGCATGGCTGCAGCAAAAATCTCTGATGCGGAAGCCGATAATTCATTCACCAGAATAACCAAAGGGCCATTCCATTGAATTTTTTTATTACGATCTGACTTAACATTTGGTTTTTCACCGCGGTATTTTACTTGTACCACAGGACCATTATCAATAAATAAACCTGCAATTTCTATGGCTGTTTTTAAAGAACCTCCGCCATTATTTCTTAAATCAATTAGTAACCCTTCAACATTTTCTTCTTTAAGTCGGTTAATTTCCTGCTCCATATCTGTTGCCGAGTTTCTATAATTGGCTTCATTAAAGTCGATATAGAATTTTGGAAGGTTGATGACACCAAATTTTCGTTCATCAAACTCTACCACACTAGATTTTGCAAACGTTTCTTCGAGTTCAACAATATCTCTAACGATAGAGATTACCTTAACAGAGCCATCAATTTTTAATACAGTAAGTCTTACCTCAGTACCCTTTTTTCCTTTAATATATTCAATAGCATCGTCAATACGCATGCCAACAATATCCACTGGTTCGCCATCGCCTTGGGCAACTTTTAAAATGGCATCACCCACCTCAAGTTCTCCACCCATCCAGGCTGGGCCACCAGATATTAATTCGTCTACAGTAGTAAAATCTTCTTTTTTACGAAGCCTAGCACCAATACCTTCTAATTTTCCTGCCATGCTAATGTCAAAACGTTTTTTGTCTTTAGGAGCAAAATAGTTGGTATGTGGATCAAACTGTAGGGTAATGGTATTGATAAATACAGAAAACCAATCATTATCATCTAAATCTGCCATTAAATCAAATAGTTCATCAAGGCTTTTCTCGGTAGATTTTCTGGCTTCTTTTTCTAACACCACAAAAGGGGTTTCAGCATTTAAAGTACCTTTTTCTACTTGGGCTTTTTCGATTTCAATTTTATCATGTAGGCGAGATAAAGCACTTACTTTTAATTGTTTTCTCCAGTTGTAGAGAAGTTCGGCATGATTTTTTGGAAAATCCTTTTCGTCGTAATCTACGTTATAAGTTTCGTCTTTTTCAAAATCAAAAGGCGTTTCAAGTACTTCTTTATAATAAGTTTTAGCTTCATTTAAACGTACTTGAAATCGCGCATAAACTTCTTTGTAAAAGGTTAAATCTTCACTTTTTATTTGATCGTCTATCAGGAGTTTATATTTCGAGAATTCGTCAATATCACTTTGTAAAAAAAATCTTTTATAAGGGTCTAAAGCTGCAATAAATTCTTCGAATACATGTTCAGAAAAATCATCATTAATTTGATGAGGCTCATAATGACCTTTGGTTAGAGCATAGCGAATTAAACCGATTAGAATTTTATCTTTCTCAGGATCTGGCTCATTGACTTTTTGAAAGCCAAAAAGAACCGTTACCAAAATAATAAGGGGTAAAATTATTTTATATCTTCTTTTCATAAATTCAATTAATTTAGACTTCATTTAGTTCTCTTGTCACAGATTGGCAATATAATAATTTCTTATAGTTATTTTGACGAATATTGGTGTAATATCTTTCAAATTAGTTCAAGAAATGAGCCATTTAAGTTAATTTATAAGCAATATTAGTCAATAGATAACATAAATTTAGCCAATAAATTGTTAAACATAAATCAAACTTGATAAAAGCAAAAGGTTTATTTTTGTTCAAAAGTATAAGGTATGCATAAAAAACCCTTGATTTTAGTAACCAACGATGATGGTATTACAGCCCCGGGTATTCGTACCCTTATTGCAGTGATGAAAGACATTGGTGAGGTAGTAGTTATTGCACCAGATAGCCCTCAAAGTGGTATGGGGCATGCGATTACCTTAGATGCCACTATTTCTTGTGATGAGGTGAAACTTAACGATGAGTCGCACAGAGAATACCGCTGTTCTGGTACACCAGCAGATTGTGTAAAAATTGCCATTAGTGAAATATTAGATCGCCGGCCAGATTTATGTGTTTCTGGTATTAACCATGGGTCAAATTCATCGATTAACGTGATTTACTCCGGCACGATGAGTGCGGCAATTGAAGCGGGTATTGAAGGTGTGCCTGCCATTGGTTTTTCTTTATTAGATTATAGTTGGCATGCTAATTTCGAGCCCTTAAAGCAGCAAGTTAAAAAGATTGCATTACAAGTATTAGAACAAGGGTTACCAGACGGCGTTGTGCTCAATGTAAATTTCCCAAAGTTGGAGCAAGGCTTATTTAAAGGCATTAAAGTGTGTCGACAAGCTAGAGCCAATTGGGTTGAAGAATTTGATAAAAGAACCAATCCGCAAGGTAAAGAATACTACTGGTTAACAGGTAAGTTTGTCAATTTAGATCATGGTGAAGATACCGACGTTTGGGCTCTTGAAAATAACTATGTTGCTATTGTTCCTGTGCAATTTGATTTAACGGCGCATCGGTTTTTACCACAACTTAAGACTTGGAAATTATGATCAATAAAGAAGTATTTATAGGGTTTGGGGTAGCATTATTGGCTACTATTTTTGGATTTTATTTGTATGTAGAGTTAATCTCTACTGAAGAATTTGAAACTACACTCGATAAAATCATTAGCGAAAATCTTTTAGGAAAAATAATTGGACTGGCAGCGATACCTAATTTACTGGTGTTTTACGTATTTTTAAAAAGAAAACAAGATTTAAGAGCTAAAGGAGTTATTGTGGCCTGTTTTGTATTGGCCCTATTAATTATGTTAGCACAATTTCTATAAAAATGAAGTATTATATCATTGCAGGAGAAGCATCGGGAGATTTGCACGCCTCAAATTTAATGAAGGCCTTAAAGTCTAGAGATCATCATGCTCAATTTAGATTTTGGGGTGGTGATTTAATGGCTGCTGTTGATCAAGAAAACAATCTTGTAAAACACTATAAAGAACTGGCCTTTATGGGATTTGTTGAGGTAGTGTTGAATTTAAGAACGATATTGAACAATATTAAATACTGCAAAAAGGATATTCTAAATTACCAGCCAGATGTTTTAATTCTGGTAGATTATCCTGGGTTTAATATGCGCATAGCTGAGTTCGCCAAGAAAGAAAATATACCAGTTCATTATTATATTTCTCCCCAAATTTGGGCATGGAAAGAGAATAGAATTCATAAAATTAAAAGAGATGTAGATGAAATGTACGTGATTCTTCCTTTCGAAAAGGATTTTTATGAGAAAAAACATAGCTTTCCGGTACATTTTGTAGGCCATCCTTTGTTAGATGCTATTGCGGATAGACCTCCGTTTGATTTAGATCGGTTTAAAAAAGACCATAAGTTATCAGATAAACCCATTATTGCATTGCTGCCAGGGAGTAGAAAACAAGAGATAAAAAAAATGCTTGAAGTGATGCTGAAGATGGTGGATAAGTTTGACGACTATCAGTTTATAATTGGCGGGGCGCCTTCGCAACCAAAATCATTTTATCAAGAATTTATTGAAGATCAAAAGGTAGCATTGATAGAAAATAAAACCTACGATTTGCTTTCTGCCGCCAGTGCTGCATTGGTAACTTCGGGAACAGCCACTTTAGAAACCGCCTTGTTTAAAGTACCAGAAGTAGTTTGTTATAAAGGTAACGCGATATCTTATCAAATAGGAAAAAGACTGGTAAAAAATATTAAGTATATCTCACTGGTCAACTTAATTTTAGATCGCGAAGCGGTAACCGAATTAATTCAAGACGATTTTAATGAAAAAACTCTTGAAAACGAACTTTATAAAATATTAGACCCAAAATATCGAGAGAAAATATTTGAAGATTACTTTGACCTAGAAGAAAAATTGGGAGGCAAAGGAGCAAGTGAAAATGTATCAGACTTAATCGTAAAGATTTAAGAAATAATATTCATTAGCAGTTTAAAATCTTGGGACTTAACGTTTTTTGGACTTATTTTTTCTACCATACCATATCATAAATCCAGTTATAGGTAGAGATGCTACTACTAAACTCATGAAAAAGGTTAAAATCTTTGTAGGCCATCCGCCAATTGTACCAACGTGTATATCATAGTTTAATGCTTGAATTTTCTCTCCATTATTTTTGTCGGCAAATTTAACTTCGGCTAGAAGTTCAGCCGTGTTTCTATCGTAATACATTTCAATTCTTTTATAATTAAACATTTCACTAACGTACGAACGAACAATGTATGGTATTTTATCATTGGGGTGCTTTCTAATTAAAACATATTTTGATTCTGGTATTTTCGTTAGAGTTTTGGCTAAAATATCATCAAGAGGTGTGACAGATTTAATTTTTGTTCTAGATTCTGGTAATGCCTTTTGCTCAATAACTTTACCTCCATTGGCAACCCATTTAACAGTTTTATTAAACGATTGGGATGCCCAAAGCAAGCCTGTTAAGGCTGATATAAGCGCAATTATGAAGAAGTAAAACCCAAGAATTCGATGTATATCTAAATTTTTGCGTCTCCATCTCGTGGTTATTTTCCAACTGAACCTAAAACTTTGTTTGCGCTGTTTTTTCTTTGGCCACCATAAAACAAGTCCGCTTATCAGCATTATTACAAAGATCCATGTAGCCCCTGCAACAATTATATGGCTTATTTTATTATACCCCATAAAAAGGTTGACGTGGATATTGAAAATTATATTAAAAAATTCCCATTTTGAGTTTTCAATTTTAACGACTTCACCAGTATAAGGATTTATGTATATAGTTTTAAAAAAGGAGATATAATTAGAATACCCAAAAGCTTTATCATTTCTTTCAATAAACATTACAGAAACTGTATGGTCTGAGAAATTTGGGATAACGATATTACTATAAGTACATCTATGATTTATGGCATCTTCTGCGACCTGTAAAATTGAGCCTATAGGAAGCCTTTTCGCATTTTGAGGTACTTCAATAATACGCCTATCTTTATGAGTAAAAGCTTTAATATCTTCACTAAAAACATAAATACTACCAGTTATGGCAACGATAAATATAACAAGGCCAGAAGCAATACCAAGCCAAAGGTGTATTTTTTTGATTGTTTTTTTTAGTGGTGAAGCCATATATAATTAAACCCCAACCAATAAAGTTACTGATTGGGGTAGAGGGGTTTTAAAAATTTCTAAGTAGCGAATTAACATAAACGTTGCTCCCATCTAAAGAAGCACCAACTTTAAAGCCGTTTGCACCATTGCCAATTGAAACTTGATAAATATTGGCATCACCACCATTTAGGCTCACAGGAATATAAAACTGCCCATTTTCAACACAATCTAAAGAGAAGATGTTAACATAAGGTGCTTTAGGGATGTTTAATTCTGTAACTGATTTTGATGCTAAATTGATTTCAACTAGGGTGCCAGTATTGGCCGAAAGGTCTCCCCAAACAGCAATGTCTCCTTCTCTTACTACATTAGCATAAACAATATCATTACCAGCATACCAAGCATTCCAAATAGCGATAGGTTCAGAGAAACTGTTTGATACATTTAATACGAAATCATCATAATCCCCATTTTTAATTCTAACAAAAACGGTTGGTTTATCTGCCAGCTCATCATTCCCATTCCAATGTACACTATTGAGATTATATTGATAAATGCCTCCATCTTCTGTTTTGAAGGTACCATTTGTTCTATAACCAGAGGTCATTCCTGCTGATGCAGAATTAGTTAATATTTCAGGATTTGTTAATGAAGGATAATCATATTTCACCGTAATTAAATTTTCGGCATAATTTGTATACGTTGCTCTATCACCATACCAAGAACCAAAGTAAATATTATTGCCTTCTACAACCCCATTGACCCAAAGAGGGTCTCTTCCATCTACTTTTGGTACATTGAAAAAACCGTGATTTGTAACAGTAAATGTTGCAAGATCAACTATGGCATAAGGGGCATCTCCGTTTTCATTTGGAAAATTTAATAAGAATAAGTCACCGGTACCAGTACTCTGAATATAACGATAGAAACTACCAGGAAGTAAAGCCGTAGTTGATATGGCATCTTTTTTTAAAAGACCATTATCTGTGAATTCAAATTTATCTAAGGTGCCTTCATCACTATTCAGATTGTAAAAGTAACCATCAACACTTACAGATAAGTTAGCCCAACCTTCTGAGCCATTGCCAACAATAGATACTGACCCCGAAAGTAAATTATCTGTAGTGACGAAGTAACCTTCATCGCCTACTGCAGCTCCTACTAAAAATTTTGAATTTTCGGGTGCAATGACATCATTGTCATCATCTGCATTAGAGACATAACCGTCTGGTTGTTCACAGGCTACCATTGAAACATCAGGGTTACCTAATCCATCTCCATCAAGGTCTTCATACCATGTTTTCTCAATACAGTCATCATCATCACTACAGCTTACAAAAGTAAGGCTAATAGCTAAAAATAGACAGGTAAATGTTGCCTTTAAAATTGTGTTTGTTTTCATAATATTTACTTTTTTTATTTGGTTTTGTATTAAATAATTATTCTTTTAGTTAGATTTTTTTTGGTTATTTAGAAATACGATAATTGACCTTCAAGAAAATGGCCCTTCCAGGTTTTTGGAGTAAGTAATTATCGTAAACTTGTTGATTAAATATATTTGAAATGTCTAAAGCCAAAACAAAATTTTGTGAAGGAAAAGTGTAGCCAATTCCAGCATCATATACCAATTGAGTTGGTACAATACTCTTATTTTCTGCACTACCAAGACTTGGCCATCGTAGAAAAAATTCATGCGTGTAACCTACATGTAAGTAGGTAAATAGATTGGCATTTTTTTGAATAAAATCAGTAACATTATATTCTAACCCAGCATTAGCCAAAAAATAGGGTTCATTTCTCATTCTATCTCCATACACAATATTTTCTCTACCGTCATCTTCATATTTTAAATTATTTCTTAAGTTTTGATATGTTGCATTTAGGGTAAATTTTAATTTATAGTCAAAGTCGTAGTTAAGATCGAATTCAGCACCAAAACCCGATATTCTATCAATATTTCTAAACTCTCCATTACCTTGTCCATCTAATACTGTAAATAATAATTTATCTGTGACATCTCTGTAAAATGTGTTTAAAGCAACCTTAATACCTTGTTTTGAGTTTATTGAGTACCTGCCTAAAATAGCGCCAAAATTAACATTGAAACTTTGCTCCGGTTTTATAAAAGGATTGTTATTAATGGTGACTCCGTCGCCTAAGGCTTCTGTTGGACTTGGCATTCTGGTAGCTTGTTCTAATGAAGATTTAAGAATTAAATCAGACTGTACTTTGTACGAAGCTGCAAAGCCACCACCCCAATTATTTAAGTTGTTCTTATATTTAATTATTTCCCATTTATCGGTGTATTCTAAATCATTAATACTAGCATTATAGCCATAGTATTTAAGGAAAATATTAGCATGAAGTTTTTGATTAAATTGTATGGTTTCAAGTGATAGACCAGCAAAATGAGATCCAATGTTTTGAGGTTCCAGATAGGGTATTCTATATTCGGGAGTAAATGGATCTTCACCTGTAATCTCAGTAGCAGAGTAGAGATAATTTAACCCTAGTTTCAATTCAAGGGGTAAATCATAGGTTGCATTAAATCGATAGACTTGAGATTTTTCTTTTTGCGTGAACTGAGATTTCCCATCATAACCCATCTCTCCACCAGATTCTCTGGTTCCAATTACGATTCCTCTCCAATCGTACTGAGCATATGAAGTATCTATTAATACGCCTTCAGAATAGGTGTAACCCGCAAAAGCATTGATGTCTAGACCTTTTGTAAAAAAATCGGTTTTTTTATAGATTAAACTAGGCATAATCACACGTTCATTGTTTCTAACTTTACCAAAAACACGAGCCATAGTTTGGGCAGTTTGCACACCTTTTTTCAGGTCTGATACCAACATTGTCATAAAAATTTGATCTGCCCATTTTTTTTGAGTAAATCCAACATCAAGTTTAACACTGGCTGTTTGGAAATCGTCATTAAATCTTTCGGCAGGATTATCTTTTGTAAATTCTACTGCTTTGTAACCGGTAGATTCATCGGCATAATGAACACCTTTTCCCCAAACTTTATAATTGTTGTTTGAGTAGGTATAAAATGTAGAAATCTTAGTGGTTAATCCACTATTGAACCTCCATTGACCATGTAATGCTACTTGATGTGTGTTAAAAGACCCAAATGAATAAGAAGCATCTAAAAAATTAGAAAGACTTTGGTTTGATACGAGGTTAATTGCACCCCCTAACGCATCAGAACCAAGTTCTGTAGGAACAACTCCTTTATATACATCAATGCGATCTATAAGGGCAATAGGGAGATTATTAATAGAATATGATGAACCGTAATAATCCATTGGGATACCATCAATAAAAAAACGTATAGCATTGCCAGACAGGCCGTTTAAGGAGTAATTATAGTCAGAACCTACACCTCCCGATGTTCTAACATTTACACCAGCTGTTCTAGCTAAAACATTGTTTAGATCAAGACTTTGAGATTTGATCAGTTGCGTTTCTATAGCATTTACACTAAAGCCTTTTTCTTGGATTTTGGTGGTTTTAGCTTTGCCTTTTACAATTACTTGGTCTAGTTGCGAATTGGCCTCTAAAAGAGTAAAATTTTTGGTTACTGTATGACCAGAATTAATGCTTATTTCTACCTTTTGGGATTGAAATCCAACAGCAGAAACTTTTAGAGTGTAAACCCCATTTACAATTCTAGTAATTACATATTTACCATTTAAATCAGTAGATGTTCCTATATTGTTTTTTTCTATCATAATAGTTACTCCAATGATTGGCTGCCCAGAAACATCTTGAATAAGACCTTGAATTTGCCCTAGTTTAGTTTGTGAATTTACGCTGACTATTGTAACGAAAACAGTTATACAGGTTGTTAGAATTTTTTTCACTTTTTATTAAGACAAATTATAAATTAAGAGGCGAAAATAACCAAAATTGTTAGCTTTACAAAGCTATTTAGAATAATTCTAATTAATATTTTCTAAAGCAAAGGTCTAGAAAATAATTGTAATCAATTAGTTTTAAACGTATTATAAATATTTTAAGATTACTTTGACCTAGAAGAAAAATTGGGAGGCAAAGGAGCAAGTGAAAAAACGGCAGCATTAATGATTAGAAATGCTTAGCAAAATGACTAAAAAAGAAGTATACCAATTACTACAAGATTATCAAAATGATAGGGGGATGCAGCATTGGGCCAAGAACCCTTTTTTAGATTGGACTTCCTTTGGTATTGGGTTAACCCAATTAAAAAAAATTGCAAAACAGATAGGCAAGAATCATGAGTTAGCTCTTGAGCTTTGGCCCGAGAAAAACTTTGATATTAAAAACATTAGCCTTTTAATAGAAGAACCTAAAAAGGTAGATCAATCACAAATAGAAGCCATGGTAGACGATGTGTCTATGTGGATGTTGAGTCATGTTTTCGTACAAGTCCTTTTTTCTAAAGTTCCGTTTGCTAAAAATTTGGCAGAAGACTGGCGTCAATGCCATGATGATGTGAAAAGAAGAATAGGCTATTCATTTCTGTATTATTATGTTAAAGATAAAAAGGTTTTAGACACTTACTTTATACCCATTTTAAATGTTATCGCTAATAATCTACAAAGTGAAGAGAACCTTGTAAAAGATGCCATGAATAATGCCTTGTTGGCCATTGGTAGTAGATCTAAAGATCTACATCGTTTAACTTTACCAATTGCCAAGAGCTTAGGACCTGTTAAAGTGGATTATGGTGATAATTCTTGCCAAGCGGTAGATGTGGTTAAGCACCTTACTTCGGATAGAATTTTAAAAAAATTAGGTTGATGATTTAGTAAAAACCACTGTTTCTGGGTATAGGAATATTGGTAAGAAAGTATTTTTTTTGAATAAAAATTCTATGTTTTATGAAACAATACTTTCAATATATAAAAGCTCAAAAAAGAGGCCTACCTTTCGATCATTATCTGCCTTTAACAATTGATTTATTCAAATGAAACATAAGATTTTAATGAAAGGAAGATTTCTTGTTTCAATTATTTTACTTCTTGTATGCTTATCATGTTCAGATAGCGATGATTCAGAAATATTTCAACTCAATAACATTGAATTGAATGAAATTAGCTTTGTTGGTAAAGTAGCAACCATTGATTGGAACGATATTTACGATGAGGATGGTAATGAACTAAAGTATAAGTTATTTATTGATAATGTTTTGATTGGCGAATTCTTTAGTTCAGAAGCAACAGTTACACTTCAATACAACCAAACATTTAAAGGAAAAATTACTACTACAGATTTTAATGGAAGGTTTGTTGAGCTAGATTTTGATATTATAGCACCAAAGAGTAAAATTCTATTTTTTAGTAGTGGATTTGGAGAGCTTACCGCCTTAGACTTAAGGACAAACACAACATTATGGAATATAGAAAAGGGTATTAAAGGTATTTTGACCTTTAAGAACAACCTCATTTTTTCCGGCAATGAAGGAATTTTAGGATTAGATATATTAACTGGTGAGACGTTATGGAGTAGCACTCCAAGCGAACGTGAAACACAATATTATAGAGAAGTAATTGTAGATGATGATAATGTGTATGCAATTGACTCATATTCAAAAATTCAATGTGTAAATTTTGAAACCAAACAAAAGTTGTGGGAAAGAAGCTTTCTAAATTTTTATGCTCCTTATTCCTTGGATGCTCAGCATTTATATGTTTGTAGTGATAATGACGACCATTTGTATGCTCTTGACAAGTATACCGGCCAAGTAAATTGGCAATTTGATGCCAGACCCGCATATACAATCCTTACAAACCCCTTAACAAGAGACAATAAAGTATATTTTGGAGATAATGTAGGTAGATTTTATTGCTTGAACGCTTTAACGGGGGAGCACATTTGGAAAATTTTTGAAGATGACAGAATAGCGTATTTTAGCGCACCTGCGTTTTACAAGAGTGATATTATTTTGAGTACTAGTAAAAGCATTTATGCAATTGATATAGATGGTAACAAAAAATGGAAATATTCTATCTTGGAAGGAACCCTAAGAGAATCTCTCTTTGTTTATCGAGATAAAATAATACTTGATGAATCTGAATGGAGTAGTTCAAAAATTGTATGCATTAATGCTGATACAGGCGAAGTAAATTGGGAATTTTCAACTGAAAGTAGAATATCTGCCTCACCAATTGCATTTGAAGACACAGTATTTGTATCAGACAAAGACAATCTGTTTGCCATTGATGCTAATTCTGGCATGCAAAAATGGAAAATGGGATTAAAATTTATAAGAGCAATGGCCATTTATAATGGAGAGGGCGAAGCTGCAATTTACCCAAGTGAACATGGATTAAACAATTAAATTTTAGTATAAATGAAACTGATATGTAAAATTGCAATTTTAATCTTGTTTATTCAGCTTTTATCATGTACAGATGATAAAGACAAAGAACCTGTTATTCTTAGCTCGGAAAATTTTATCACTTCTTTTTCATTACAAATCAACAATGAAGAAGTTCATGGAGAAATAAATCAATCTGATAAAACGATCACTTTTAATACAAAAGGCGCCAATCTAAGTTCGCTTATTCCTAATATTGTTTATTCAGATAAAGCAACTATTAAACCTGGGGTAAATGTTTCCCAGAATTTTAATAATGAAGTGGCATATACAATTATAGCTGAAAACGGAGATGCTGTTATTTATAGAGTCATTGTTAATAACACACCTTTGAGTACTGAAAATAAAATACTTTCCTTTTCAGTAAAATCAGAAGACAAAACCATACAAGGAACAATAAGTCATGAATTAAAGGAAATATATTTAGAGTTTGGTAATTATAACAAGGAGAATTTAGTTCCTGACATAGAAATCTCTGAACTTGCCATTATTTCACCAGGAGCAAATCAGTCACAGAATTTCAGCAATGATTTAAAATATGAAGTAACTGCAGAAAATGGTGAAATTGCCGTCTATTCCATTGTTATTGATAAACCAATTATTGATGAGATAAGTTCGATTGGTGGAACATTTACAAATAATCCAGTTCTCTTATATGCGCAAGCCGAGATAAGGATATCAGGGGTATATTTAGACATGGAAAATGTAGGAGCTGACTTTTATTTGTATGATGGAATTAACAAATATTATTTGGAAATAGACGAGGTGAAACAAAATCCTTACGAAAATTACATATACTCCTCAATCACGTCAAGCATACCTAAAACGGTACCAACATTTGCAACATATAAACTGGTTTATGAAACAGGCTCATTTAGAGTTGAGTCAGAAACATATATTGATATTTCTAATGAAGGCGTACCTACTTCATTATCTTTAAATCAAGACGAGTATAGCAGGAATGATATATTAATAATGGATGGTGAAAATTTACCAGATATGATTGCGATTCCATCAAATGGATCGGTGTTCCTAATTCAAAATTCTAGTAACTACGATTTAACAGTAAATGCAGATAAAACACAATTAAAACTTACATTGGATTATTATTATTTATTCCCATCATATTTTGGAAGAGACGAAGCAGAATTAAAGGTTATCACAACGCTTGGACCCAGTAGAAGAGCAGGTAAAACTATTAAAACGTATTTTAAATAATTCGGTTTTAAAGCCTAACTAGTTTTAATCAATTTAGTATTTCTTTTTAAATAGGTAAACCAATATACCACCACGTAAGAGCATCCAAACGGTAAAAGCCAACCAAATACCATAGAGGTTAAGGTTAAAATAATCGCCAATTAAAAGTGTGGGTATAAAACCTAAAAATGTGGCGATAAGTAAAGTATTTCTTAGAGCCACAGCTTCTGCCATACCCTTAAAGACACCGTCAAATACAAAAGCAAGGGCATTGATGGGCTGCATTAAAATAACAATCCAAAAAATTTGATAAAATAAATCTAAAACCTCGGGTTGTTGGCTAAATAATCGCCCTATTGGCTTATAAAATGTAAAGCAAAGTAAGCCTAGAATGGCTGCAATTACCACAGTGTATTTATTGAGCTGTAAAGAAAGGGTCCAAATTTTTTTATAGTTTTTTTCACCTAGTAGTTTTCCAGACATAATGTTACCTACACTAGAATAGCCATCAATGAAAAAGGCAAAAAAGAGCCAAATTTGGAAGGCGATGGTCTGTGCGGCAATATAATTTGTACCATAATTGGTGGCATAGGCATTGGCCATGTAGAGAGCGGCATTAAGCGCTAAAGCCCTAATAAATAGATTAAGACTTAAAGTAAGCAGGCGTTTTATTTCTGGATGAAATGGTAAACGAGGTTTTAATGAAAAAGGGGTTTTTAGTTTCACTAGTACATAACTCATTATGGCCATCACTAATTGGGCTAGTACACTGGCCCATGCGGCACCGTTTACATGCAATGCAGGAACTATATCGTCGATACCGAAGATGAGTACAAAATCTAACCCAATGTTTAGCACTGCTCCCACAATACTTATCAGCATAGGCCAAAAGGTGTTTTGTAGTCCTCTAAAAATGCCAAAAACAGAAAAAGTAAATAAGGTGAGAGGTAACCCTAGCGCCCTTATTTTGTAATAAGATACGGCATAATCTAATACTAACCCTTGAGCATTGTACAACTGAAAAATTGAGGTAGTAAAGGCGATGGTAACGAGGTATAGTATAATACTTAAGATAACATTAATGAATACAATTTGACCCGGTAAAACATCTATAGCCCCAATTTTTTTGGCGCCTAAATATTGAGCAATGATGGCTGATATTGCAGACCGTGTTTGAGCTAAAATCCATATTAGTGCTGAGATAAATGAACCAGCAATACCTACAGCGGCTAAAGCTTCTGTAGAGTGAATATTTAGATTACCCACGATAGCCGTATCGGTAATCGATAAGAGAGGTTCTGCAATACCAGAAATAATGGCTGGAATAGCCAGCTTGTTAATAACCCTAAATTTTATTTTCGATTGTTTTTCCAAGTAAAAGATGTTTACTGCTGCGAAAATAGAACATAAATTAGAGCTAACCTCATTAGGATGAAAGATAACACTTATATTCCTGTACACTTTACAATTGCACTAATTTTAGGTATTATAATTGGTTATTATACTAAACTACCCATACGGGGAATTGCTTTGTTTTTAGTTATCATGTTGGGGGCTCTCATTATTCTTTATCGAAGGGCATTAAAATCGTATAAATTACCGTGGGTTTTTACAGTTTGTACCTTTTTAGGGTTTATTTGTGTTGGCGCCTTACAGATAAAGCTGCAAAAACCAGAGGCCATCAAAAGGCATTATATTCATCAAAGTCATAGTCAATCGATTAAACAATTAAAAGTAAAAGAGCGTTTAAGAAACACGCCCACTTACCAGAGATATGTAGTAGAAGTTCTTAAGGTAGGTAACCAGCCTGCAGAAGGGCAAATGATATTATTGATTAACAAAAAGGCTTTAACCGAAAAGCTCTATAGGGGAGACCAAATGTTAACCTATCTAGAGATTCAAAATTTAAATAGAATATATAATCCTGGGACTTTTGATTATGCCGATTATTTAGAAAAGCAGCAGATTTATGGACAGTTGGTCTTACGCGATTCAACAGATTGGATTAAGTACACCTTAAAACTATCTTGGTTAGATCGTATGAGTAGGTTTAGAGATCGGCTTATCCTAAAACTAGAATATTATGAAATGCCCGATCGCGATAAAAACACGCTAAAAGCACTGCTATTGGGGCAACGTCAAGATATGGATAAAGATCAGTATAAAGCTTTTCAAGAGGCTGGCGCAGCCCATCTTTTGGCTGTATCTGGATTACATGTAGGCATAATAATGATGATGCTCAATATACTATTACAACCATTATTAAGACTAAAAAGAGGTAAATTAACAAGGCTATTTATAGTCGTGATATTGCTTTGGTTGTATGCAGTTTTTATTGGGTTTTCGGCCTCAATCATAAGAGCTGTAACTATGTTTACGGCAGTAGCTATAGGGATGTATTTGGGCAGAGAACGAAGAGGTTTTCAAAGTATGGTATTGTCTATGTGGGTGTTATTGCTGTTCAATCCGTGGTATATATTCGATATAGGGTTTCAGTTGAGCTATATGGCTGTATTTTCGATTTTATCGATACAACCCTTATTAGAAAATATATGGAGGCCTTCATATAAGATATTGCAATATTTTTGGCAACTGACTACGGTAACATTAGCAGCGCAGATAGGTATTTTGCCCTTATGTTTATTTTATTTTCATCAGTTGCCAGCCATGTTTCTGGCTTCTAGTATTGTACTTATACCTTGCCTAGGATTGGTTATAGGCATCGGTTTTTTGTTTTTATTAGGTGTTGTGGTCGATAAGGTTCCCATTGTTATTCTAGAGCTCAACAAGCTGGTTTATGGTGCGATGAATGATCTGGTGTATAAGTTGAGAGATCAAGATCTTTACATTTTAAAGCAAGTGAATTTAAGTTGGTATCAAATGTTGCTGATGATGGTAGGAATTACATTTGTAGTGAAGTATTTTAAAAATAAGAATATTTCATTTTTATATGCCAGTCTATTGTTAACTATAGTACTTCAGGTTGAATTTATTTATAACAGGGTTGAACAGGGAAAAGATCAATCAATAATTATTTTTAATCAGATAAAAAACACAGTCATTTATCAGCAAAAAGCTAAGCAATTTCAAATCTCAACTAGAGACAGTATAAGAGCTGTAAAAGTTATTGATCCGTTTAAACGAATACAAGGGTTAACGGCTGGTACACCGCATCAAGACCTAAAAAATGTATATCAAAATCAAGGAGAGTTACTATTAGTTGTAGACCAAAATTTACCCTATCAACAGATCAACTTTCAACCTAGTAGAGTGCTTTTAAGTCAATCACCACAAATTAATTTAACCCGTTTAATAAGGCGTTTACGCCCTAAAGAAATTATTGCAGATGGATCGAACTACCGGTCAGACCTCAACAGGTGGCAAAACACCTGTCGCAAGTTGAATGTGGCATTTTATGCTACCCCTATTGAGGGAGCTTACCTATGGCCATCAAAACCCTAAAATTAGTACAATTTTAATTATATTTGCTCGTTTAAAATTTAGGCGTTTTTAGCCTAAACTCGTAACTTTAAAACCATAACAACGTGAAAATTATTGTTCCAATGGCGGGTATAGGCTCGCGTTTAAGACCACACACCTTAACCATTCCTAAACCTTTAACATTAATAGCAGGTAAGCCTAT
>JAUIJW010000008.1 GCA_030431085.1 Bacteroidia bacterium | reverse complement strand
CATACACCGTTGCATCCGCTAAAGACGACATGAGCAAGGTGTCCGAGACTAATAAAGTCGGTGCCGTATCGACAATGATATAGTCGTATTCTTCCTTGGCTTCGTCTAAAATTTGCTTTAATCTTGGACTGGTAAGCAATTTTGAAGGATTAGGTGGCGTGCTACCCGCTAACAGAATATGGAACTTTGGATGGATTACGAAATTTTTAAGTAAACCCTCATGCCAATCGTAATCCAAATCGTGAAGGTATTTGGACAAGCCGTCTAAGTTTTTGTCTTTGTCGATAAAATTATGGATTTGAGGATTTCTTAAATCGGCACCGATCAATAAGACTTTATGATTTAAGCTTGAGAGTGCCAAGGCGGTATTGAGACTGATATGCGTTTTGCCTTCCCCTTTGATGGTCGAGGTGCAATAAATCACTTTTCCCTTCTGAATATCATTTCCAGAAGTTAGTATATATTTTAGGTTATAGGTGAGTACTCGAAAGGCCTCGGCTTGAACAGAATTGTCGTTTTCTACGAGGAATGATAAGTGCTTCTCTTTTTTAACAAGAGGTAACTCTGCTAAGAATGGAATCTTTTTGGTGAGTTTTTCGACACTTTCTCTATTTCTTACTTTAGTATCCAAAAGAAAAATGATATATAAAACCCCAAAAGGTGTTCCTAAGCCCAACAGTAATGCCGCTGCATATACGACTCTCCCTTTAGGAGATACGGGCACTCTCGACGATAATGCTGGTTCCACAACTTTAAGGGTTGGCTCAGTAATGGCATAATTAATCACGGCTTCCTCTCGTTTTTGTAAAAGGTAGAGGTACAACTGTTGTTTAATCTCCTGTTGACGTTTAATGTCCAAAAAAAACTTTTCTTTAGCCGGAATGTCATAGATTTGATCTGTCAAATTCTTATTTTTTCGTTGAACTTGTCTCCTCGTCGATTTGAGCTGGTTCTTTGAACTATTTAAGGAGGCAAATATATTTTTATTGAGGTTATTTATTCTTGATTTTAATTGTAGTAATATGGGGTTGTTTTTTGTTGCAGAATTTTCTAGATTTAAATATTCTAGTACAAGTCTATTGTAATCATCAACAAGTTGATTGATATTTTGACTACTTACACCAATGTTAGCTGGTAATAAATCTATATTGTCCCCTGATGACTTTAGACTACTTTCTATAATATCCAATAAATTTAATTGATTTTCCAACTCAAACAGACGCTCTTGCGTTGAAGAAAGATTAGTCATTCCTTCATCGGCTTTAGACTCTATGGTAATGATTTTGTTTTCTTGTTTAAAGTCTTGGATGTCTGTTTCTAGGGAATCCAATTCTTCAGCTAAGGTGATGAAACGTTGGTCGATAAACTCGTATGTGCGTTGCGAAATGGCTCTACGGTCGTCTATGCCGTCTTGGTTAAAGACATTAATCAACTCGTTAAGGATGCGTTCATTTTTGTCATAACTCTCACCATTTAGACTTAATTCCAACAAATCAGTTTCTTCGCCTATCAAACTTACCTTGATGTTTGACTTTAATCTCATAATAGCAGTTTCAACAGGAACCAAATAAACCAAATAACTTTGATTAACTAAGTCCACTGAAATTTTTTGTCCAGTAGGATTCAATTCAAACGGAAGGTTGTGATTTTGCCCTAAACTGCTGTGGTTATCAAGTGTTAGGTTTTGATCAGGTGCTAGATAATTTTGACCAGTACCCAAAGCCAGTTCTTGAATGCTGAAATCACTTTCATTAACATCTATACGAAACCCACTTACTTTATTGATGCTATCGTTGGAAATGGTTTTAATACATTCGAATGGTAAGTTGTTTATTTCAGTGGTTTGTATATCACCTTCCTCGTAAAAACGAAGTGTAAGGTCTTGACTATTGACAACTTTGGCAAGTATGGGGTAAGATTTAAGAATTTCAATCTCTTTCTCCAGTTTGACTGAGCTTTGATCCCATAAGTACATTCTATTAGATAAATCTAACCCATCATTGCTATCCAAAATGTTGATTTTGGCGGTAGAAGTATAGATTTTTGGTGAGTAGCGCATGTATAAAAAGGCTGCTATAATGGCGATAACTAAGCTTAATACAAACCAGTACCATAAACCTAGGTATTTAAAAATAAGGGACTTTATAATTTGGCCTTGGTCTTTTTCCTCAAATAAATTATCTTCTATCATGTAATAACAATTAAATATATACTTTTATGCAATTATACTAATTAAAGGTAAACTAAATTTACCTAGTTAATAATCGTTGTATAATTTTTCTATTTATATTACCTATGTTCTAATTATTAGAATATTAATACTCTCCAATATTTACTAAAATTTGATTTTTTTATTAATACTTTCTAAGTTTGAGATCAAACAAAAATTTAAACAAGTGAATCTGACGTTTTATTCTCGAAGGTTGGTTAACTAATCGATAAGCCCATTCTAAATTGTTTTTCACCCACCATTCTGGTGCTCTTTTTACGTTACCCGTATAAACATCAAAACCACCACCAAGACCCTGATACACTGCTTGATGATGTTTTTTAATTTCTTCCATTAATAATTCCTGTTTAGGAGACCCCATAGCTACAAAAACGACATCCGGCTTTTGCTGTACAATATTTTTGATTAGTCCTTCTTTTTCTTTCTCCGATTCTAGATACCCATTTCTGTAGCCTTTTATTGTTATGTTTTTAAACTCCTTTTTTAATTGACTTACGGTTTGTTGTATGACTTCTTCTTTGCCTCCAACTAAATAGAATGTTTTCTCTTTTTCAAATCGTTTTATAATGTCTAGCCATAGCTCACAACCTGGTATTTTCTGTACATGATTTGCACCTTTTTGTTTAAGGGCCCATACGGCCCCTATTCCATCAGGATACCCCACATTTCTATTGATAATTTGTCTAGAGCGTTGAGTAGCATGTAAGATTTTTTCTGCGTTTGTAGCAATTAAAATGCACTTTTTATCGAATGCATAGTCTATAAGTTCTTTTCGACTTTGGGGTGCAAAACATTTAACACCGTTAAGTAATTTACTTTCCATGTGTAGCCAATAAATAGTTACTCATTGCACTAAACATAAACGCATTACTCCATCGCATATAGGGAATTTTTGAACTCCATCTTTTCTTCAATTGATAGTAAAAGTAACCTTTGTCGTCCTGCATGTTTTTAATTGTCCAATTTAATACACGATTAGCCAATTCTTTATGTTCATTAAATTTCTCTAGTTTGTTAAGAGTGATTAGTAATTGCCCTGGGCAATGTATATCAACGGGATAGGTGCGATCATGATAGTATTTTGGCATACCATTTTCTAAAAAGAAATTTTTTAAATAAAAGATCATGCCCTTTTCAATACTCTCAACAACGCCATGATCTCCAGTTATTTCAACATATAACTGAAGTGCATTTAAATTAAAACCAGTATGAAAACTATCAATCCAATTTTGAATAGGCAATAATCCATAAACCCATGAACCATCTTGTTTTTGACCTTTTACAGCAGTATAGATGGCTTCCTTAGAAAGGTCAAGTAAAACTTCGTCTCTTGTGTATTTATAATTTAACAAGAGTATTTTTGCACCTAGCAAACTCGCATTATATACGGTATTATTTCCATCTATCGGGCTGTAGCTAAACAAAAAACCTCCTTTAACTTTTGAGCGTTTTAAATCATTACAAACAAATTCACTTGCAGATAATGCAGTCTCTAGCAATTTGTTGTCTTTTGTTATCTCATAGGCTTCAAATAAGGCTTCTGTACAAAATGCTGTTACAACAACATTCGGTGTATGCGCTGGAAATAAAAAAAGTCTGCGTGCTTGCCAATCAAAATTATACCCCCAACAACTTCCAGAAAACCCTTTACTTTGATACGATAAAATTAAATCGGAGAGGTATTTAATCTTAGTAAAAATTTCTTCTGCACTTCCAAATTGGTGATTCCCTGTTTGTGCTATTTCATAAAGTTGGCAATACCCTGACAAAAAAAGACCTAGCCCCATGTTGTTATGCTCCTTTGGAACGCCAAAAAGAGGGCGAAAATTAATTGGACTCCTTTTAAAGCCTTGTATCCAGGCTAAACGAGCCAAATCCCATTTTTTTAAAGGCAGCACCTGAAAAAATTTTGAATTTAGACCATCATAAGGATCCCATCCTGCAAAATTTTCCTGTTCACAGTAGATTTTAAGCTTAAAAAAACTTGATTTAAAATTCTCCATCAACTTTTTTAAATATAAATCTGTTGTCCTCCTTTTTTAATGGACTCCAATGCCTTAAAAGAAGCTTTAGTTACTGCAACTATTTCTTTAAAATCAATAGGTGTAACACCGTCCTTTAGTAATCCGTTTAAAAAAGAATTTACCATTTCTTTTTGACCTTTATTTTGATTCAGAATTTTAGTCTTCTGCGGCTTACCTTTATCATAAATCTTTAATTCTTTAAAATCACTTAGTGATGCTGATAATCCAGCTGAAAATACCTCTATGTATTCCTTAGTCATTGCTTTAGAGCCGTTGGCATAATATCCAATGATGCCAGAAGAGCCATTTTCAAATTGAATTAGAATGTTAATTGTGTCATTCAATTGGTTGGCATCAGGCAGTGCAGATGCACTAATTTTTACAGGTAAACTTCCATTAAGAAACGTAAGGTAGTCTATAAAATGACAAGCCTCACCTAGAATACGACCTCCTCCAATTTCTGAATCTTGAATCCAAGTATCTTTTGGTATAGGACCTGCATTGATTCTGTAGATCATTGTCATAGGGTTGTTACCTAATGCTTTTTTAAGTTTTTGTGTTAATGGAGAAAAGCGTCTATTAAACCCAACCATCACTGCTTTTTTGTTTTTGGATTGTGCTTCAATAATTTCCTCTAATTCAGACTCTAATAAACATAACGGTTTTTCAACAAATACATTTTTATTTGCTTGTAAGCTTTTTAAAACAAATGATCCGTGAGAATCGTGACGTGTAGCTACAAAAACTGTATTTGTTTTATCATCCAATACATCTTCGTCATTAGTAGCACAAAATTGAAATTTAAACTTTTCAGCCACACGTTTAGAAGTAGTCCCTGTATTGGTTAATACACCAACCCTTCCAATATCCGAAGATTCCGGAATATTTGGTAATAAATTTCCTTGCGCATAACTACCTGCTCCGATAAATGAAATATTAACCTTACCTAATTTATCATTTGCCGAAGTCGTTATTTTTTCTTTTGAAACAGCTCTTTCAACATCATATTTTAAAGCGATTCCTGTAAATGCTTCTTCTTTTGAAACGACTAAATCGAAGGCTGCTTTGGCATTTTCAAACTCAAATTCGTGGGTGGTCAAATAGCCTATATCAATTTTTTGATTAGAAATTAAATTTTGAAAGGCTTCCATGTTACGTTTTTCTGTCCAACGGACGTAAGGCAATGGATAATCGATTCCTTTTTCTTCATAATTTAAATCGTAACGACCTGGTCCATAGGAGCATGCCATTTTTAGTTCTAGCTCTTTTCTATACCAAAAAGGATCACGGTCAAATCCTGTCGGCACTGCGCCCAAAACTACTACTTTTCCTTTTTTTCGCGCAATAGCACCAGCAAAATTAATTGGGTCTAGACTAGATGTAGCAGCAGCAATAATCACCGCATCGGCGCCATGACCTTGAGTTGTATTTAAAAGTTGCTCTTCAATGCCAGAAGCATTTCTGGTTAAACCTAAATCCACTACATTATTGCCAATAGCTTGCTGTACTGCATCTTTGGAAACATCTATCCCTATGACAGTAACTCCAGAAGCCTTTAAAATTAAGGCTGCTAGCTGTCCCAGCAATCCAAGGCCAATCACAACACACGATTCTCCCAAACGCAAATCGGCTTGACGGACACCTTGCATCGAAATGGCTCCTAAGGTATTGTAAGCTGCATCTTTTAAATTTGAATCATTATCGAGTTTTACGCATAGGTTAACTGGTACCGAAACAATCTCGGCATGATTAGCATATCCAGCTCCTGCACAAGCTACTTTATCACCAACTTCAAATTCTGTGACACCTTCTCCTACCTCAATAACTTCACCCGCACAGCTATAGCCAAGTGGTGAGTAAGAGTCAAGTTTTTTCATTACAGCTCTATAGGTTTGTATTGGCCCTTGCTTTTTTAGTGTATCAATCACTTGTTTGACTTGTTGTGGACGTTCTTTTGCTTTTCCAATAAGGCTTTTACGAGCAGCCACCACGGTTGAACCCTCTGTTCCTGCACTAATAATGGAATAGTGGTTTTTTACAATGACCATCCCATTACCTAATTGTGGATAAGGTACGTCTTGTATCATCATATCACCTGAGCCTAGTTTTTGTGTGAGTTGTTGCATTATAAAATTATGTCTTTAATTTTTTTATGTAGAATATCCCTAGAAAAGTTTTTCCTAATCAAAATCACCTGTGCTTGTTTTGATTTAATTTCTTGTGTTTGTATACTTTGCAAAAGTACATCCAATTCTTCTGAATTGAAATTGCATTTCCAACCAATATTATTTTCAACTACAAAATTAGCGCTATCATTGTCACCTAAAACAACAATTGGTAACATTGCTGCCAGATAATCAAATACTTTATTAGGTATTGATGATGTAATCATTGGTAAGATTCCCATGTGTTTATCCTGAAGAAGTTCTGCCATCTTATGTCTTTCTATCTTTCCAAAGATTTCAACATTTGAAATATTGTTTTCTCTAATATACTTACTCACCTCAGGATAGCGCTCTCCTGATCCGTCTTCACCTAAAACCGTTAAATGAAATCTTTCGTTTGTTTGCAGAACTTTTAAAATTGGCATAATATCTATTTGCCGCTGTAACTGTGCAACACAGACCATTTTAATTATAGAATCCTCATTATTGTTATTTGGTATAACATTGGCCCACCTTTCATTTTCCCACCCCAAAGGCACAAAGCTAGAAGGCGTATGTTTGGCATATCTTCTTAGCCATAATTTAAAAGAAGGAGCCACATGTAATGCTGCAGTATAATGTTTTAGTGAGGGTTTTAAATAAAAATTACAATACGTCTCAAAAATCTTTTCTTTTTTCTTATTTTCGATATCCAATGCATCTGGCCAAACATCTTGTATATCTAGGTAAATCTTGACACCTCTTAGTCGCTTAAGCAAAGCCATAAAGAATATAAGCTCTACTGGTCTTGATGGCAATAAAATTCTATCTTGACGTGATACTCTGAATAGCAGAATAATAAATAGTTGAAGAGAAAAGAAAAAGTTAGACAGCACTCTACGAGGTGATACGTTGTTGTAATAACCTAAAACCATTAGAACTTTTAATTTATATTCTAAAGATTGTTTTGCCTCCTTAATTTCTTCTCTAGAGAAAAATCGTTTCTCTGCATGATAGAAGTTAGAAGTATAGTAAACTATGTTTTCCCCTTCATCAGCAAAAAAATTAGCCATATTAGGGAATCTGTTACCACGTTTGGTAAGGATTGATTCTGTTGGGCCTATAAGATATAATTTACTTTTTTTCAATGAGATGGATATATTTTTCTTCGAATAACTTGGTTATCTTCATGATGTCAAATTCTTCGGAATATTTTTTTGCATTATTAAACCTATTTTTATTAAAGCTTTTGTTTTCTGAACAATATAGTAATGCATAAAGCAAACTTTCAGTATTCCTTTCATCAACAAACAACCCATTCTGTTTTGGAACAATTAAATCTTGAAGTGCGCCAACACGCGTTGTAATACAGAATAACCCAGAGGCAAGCGCTTCCAGTAAACTGTTGGGGCAACCTTCTGTATATGATGGTAAAACATAAATATCATGACTTGCATATAATTTAAATTTTTCCTCACCCGTTATTCTTCCTAGGAAAGAAGCTTCTTGTGATATATTATTTTGCTTGAGCTTTTCTTTTAGACTGTTTGTGTAACCTGTTTTGTTTTCGTGGCCAACAATTGAAAACTTAAAATTACTTAACTGCTCTTGTTCCTTAAGTTGAATTATGACTTCAATCAATTCTTCTATACCCTTTAAATCTTGAATCCTTCCCAGAAATAATACTTTTATGGGATTTACGTCTGTTCTGTCTTCTGCTTTGAGTATTTGGGATTTATCTATTGCAGTTGTTGTCACTAACACTTCCTTTATATGTTTCGGTTTAAGTTGTAAGAGGTCTTTTTTAAAAGCTGAAGCCAAGACCACTTGTAAGGTGTCCTTTTGGAATACCCAATTAAAGACTTTTTTTAATCTTTCACTACTTTTGATCTTATTGTAGGTTGGTAATTTCCAACCTCTGTAAAACACGACTACTTTTTTACCTAGTGTTTTAGCAATTAGAACTAAAAGTCCGTCCCTAAGAAGAGGAACTGGGATTAATGAAGGGCTTACTTGAACAATTTTAATATTTCTATCAATAAGAAGTCTTAAAATATAAATGAGCACATCAAAAATGTAAAAAAAGGGATACAGTAATCGCTTTAAAAGAGGATAGTAAAACAAATAGGCTCTAGAGCCTATCGAACCATGTTTTAGAGTGACATTCTTAGATTCAAAATGCCTGAAAAACAGATTGTAGTAATTGACTACGCCACCTTCGTGGTTAAGCGGATTGGTTAATATAAATACTTTGTTTGATGGCATCTCTTTTTAATTGTAGATAGGGTAATAATGCGAAAAAATAAATGGCATCTTGTGTTCTAAACATACCTGAGTAAAAATTAACAAGTACTAGTATCACAAATAAAGATAATATAATTGGTGCGTTTTTCCTATCGTATTTTCTATAGGAAAAATAGAACTTTAAAACTTTAAAATATAGTATAATTATTAAAACAATACCCACAATTCCGTGGTTATATAGAAAACCAAATATATCACTATGCGCATGAGTTCTACGATTCCTTCTTCTGTAAGAATCCTCTTGATTACCAAAACCAAACAAATGATTATCCGAATAGTACCATTCATTATAGATGCCTGTATACATTCCTACACGTCCAGAGCCAGCTTTAGAATTATTTGGATCGAATTGATCTTCGGAAAAACGTTCTTCTCTTGTGTTTTTTTGACTTTCAAAAATATAAACACCAGCAAATCCCAAGGATAGAAAAATAAAAATCCCAGTTATGAGCTTTTTAAAATTAAAGTCTGCTTTTAAATTACTTAGATAATACACGATATTGCACAATGCAAAAGCTATCATAGCTCCTCTTTTTAAGGTAATAAGAATAGCCAAGGCAGCAAGAAAAATATAAAACTTGTTATTCTTATAACCATTTGAACTAAGCAACAGTAGAGGATACATAAACAACACTAAATAGGAAGCTACATTATAATCATTTTTGATATAACCAGTGATATAGAACATTATAGTAAATATAAAAGCTACTGTAACAACCCTCTTTAATACCGTGATAAAGTCGTTTATTAAAAACACTTTTTTGTAAGCATATACAAAAAGTACATTTATACCAAGAATCCAAAACAGTGTTTTAGAGTATACCCAAAACCCTTCATAAAAATTTCTATCCGTGAAGAGATAAAAAAATAGTATAATAGAGAAAAAGAGGAAAAACCTGAAAAACGTAAACCTTTTGATAATAGGAAAATTAACTATATTCTCTTTGATTATTAAAATCAATATTACTATCCTAAGTAACCTAGATATGTTTAATATAAAATCACTGCTAAGCAATTCAGAACTTAAATCTGTAATTAAAAGCAGAGGAAAGCCCCATTTTATTAAAAATATGAGTAACTTCAATTGTTCAAAATATTTGTTATTTCTAACAACCTTAGATTACAAAGGTTGTTTTTACAGAACTTGCCTCTTTCAAAATCCCAGGAATTAGTCTGTTCGTTGAATTTTAATCTTCCTGATTCCTCATCAATTTGAAGAAGCTCTCGATCATCTTTTTGTCCAAAATAAGGTTGAATTTCATTAATGAGATAAGCATCATCCTGTGTTATAAAAAGATCCATTGAAACAAACTTGAAATTGTGTTTTTCCGTAATATCTCTTACTAAAGACAAACATTTCTTAGGTGGCATACCGTAACCAAAGTTTTTAGAACCGCTATGAAACTCACCTTCTTTAAGCTTTTCGAAACCAAAATAATAATCCCCAATCCTTATCAATCTCCACTCTTTTACATTACTTAAATATTCTTGTAGAATCACATAACCATGTTCCTTATCTAATTTGTGTTTTCTATAACTCCTTATACCTTTATTAAATACCTTTTTTGATACTGAAAGTAGTTCTCGTCTTTTATTCAAAATCTTTACACCTGAAGCACCAGAGCCACTACTAGCTTTATATACCACTGGATAACTGCAAGATTCTGAAAACTTTCTCAAATCATCATAATCATAGAAAATATAAGATGCTGGGTGAGGAAGATCGTTTACTTTTAAAAACTCTAAAGTCCTTAGCTTATTCTCCCAGATCCATAAAGCCTCTTTATTAGGAAATATTGGAATGGAATAATTACTTTTTAATAAACTAAGACGGTTATCAAACATGTCTTTCCAAGGTGTGTACTGAACCGACGGTCTTACAACCAACAAGTCAATCTTTTTGGATTTCAATTCATTGAGCCAATCTTTTGAGAAGAAATCTATGACATAATAAGAAATTCTTAATTCATGGCATGCTTTAATATAACTGCTATGTAAATGCCAGTTTTCTTTTACAATGCCTATGGTATATTTAGAATTTTCGAAGGTCTTTTCCCTTTGTGCAGTGGTCTCACTAACTTCTTCTATGGCCTTTTTCCCTCTGTAGCTAAAAAGATCAAAGTTGTAATAAAGAAACTTCTTTAATGCTAAAACCAACTTATCCAACACTACCTCTTTTCCTTTAAAATAGTTTCAACAATCTCATGGTGCGTCTCGCAAGTGACTATGTTCTTTAAGACGCGCCTGCGACTATTTTTGTAAACCAATTTAAGCCATGGAAATTTCTCATTCAACTTGCGCATAATACGTCCATGACCATTTAGAATACTTAAGTATGTGTTCTCTAATGATTCTGATAATTTAACCCATTTTTGGGCAACATAATTTGGGTCGTTTATCATTTTTTTGTTTTCATCTAAAATACTTTCCATGAATACCTTAGATTCTTCAATATCCATTTTTCTTATACCTATTTCATCTTTATAAAAACTTTTATGGATATAAGGAATAAGTTGAATTTGAGTTGAGTTGTCTTCCTTTAAGACCAATTCTATCAAAAACCCTTTATACAACCAATCACGTTTTATAGGGTAAGGATCAAAAACAAAGTTACCTTGACCGTAATAAATATGACCTTCATTATAGTGCTCAAAAGCACCTGCAATATGAGAATGTTGACAAACCACCGTATTAACACCTTGGTCTATGAAAAAGCGACATAATTTTTGTTGCTTCGGAGTGGGTAATTTATAATTCTCCTTACCTCCATGATACAACAAGAGTACAAAATCACTAGACTCATTTAAATCATTAATTCTGTTGACAAAATCAATAACATCTACCGGATTTGCACCTGAACTATCAGTATCTGCAATTGAAAACTCATGCTCTGCATAACTCAAAATGGTAATGATTTTCCCTTTTATTTTCATTGTATAAGGCACAGAAGCTTCCTCTAATGACTTACCCGCACCTACATAACCAAAACCTTGATTTTTAAGCGTTTCTATTGTTGTGTGTAAACCTTCTTGACCATGATCTAAAATATGGTTATTGGCTAGGTTTAAAAAGTTGATACCAGCATTTTTTATAGCTGCCAACGTCTCTGGAGAATTTCCAAAAATGGCTCCACTCTTTTTAATTGGGGAAGGTTTTATAATTAAAGGTGTTTCTAAATTTGCAATTGATAAATCAGCAGATTGAATGTGCGGCAGAATATCGGAAAATAAGAGGGATGAGTTACCTTTTAAAAAAGCACTTTCATCTTTTTTAGTTGCGCATATATCACCACCTATTATTATTTTAACCATTGTATTTTGAATCTAAAAACGTCTGCGCCCAAGTCTCAAAAGCAAAGAACATCCATAAGTTTTTTAAATCACTTTTAGAAAAGTTGTTTTCCTTTTTATTCCAAATTTTAGAAATTGCTTCAAAGTCAAATAGGCCTCTAGATTTTATACCAGGCAATAATTGGTCTTCTATGAGCTCATTCATTTTAGTTTTCAAAAATAAGTCTTTTACAGGCAATGGAAAACCACTCTTTTTACGGTATACAAAATCTTGATCAAAACGCTTTACTGCCAACTCTTTGAGAATTAATTTTGTATATCTATTTGACTTGTTTAAATACCTAATGTCGGTACATTTTTTCACCAAAAGGTTACTGGGTAAAGCAGCTACAAACTCAACCATTTTTCTGTCTAAAAAAGGTACCCTATTTTCAACAGAATGAGCCATTGTCATTTTATCTTGTCGGTTTAAAAGATCTACCATATAAGTTTTTAAATCATATGATGATGCTCTCTTGATTATATCTCCATTAGACGGAAATAATCTTTTTCGCTCTGCAAGTACACTTTCAATATCATTAGCAACACTAAAAGTTTTAAAATCTTTAAGAGACATTGCTGAACTGCTCATGACAAAAAAATCTTCAGGTGTTAGAGATAAATCATATTTATCTTGAATCCTATTACCAATAACTGGCATTTTTGAATAGCCTTTAAGATTCATATAATAGCGACAAGATAAATCGTGGTATCTTGAATAACCACCAAATAACTCGTCTGCACCTTCTCCACTCAACAAAACTGTGACATTTTCCTTTGCACGTTCCGCAAGTCTTTTGATGCCAAGTGTATTGGGAATGCTCATGGGTTGATCTAAATGCCAAGTGGCTTTAAAGAAATTTTCAAAGGCATATTGATTGGAGTACTGATAACGATGAGAATCTGAATTGGTTTGATTTGTTACATAGTTTATAAATTCCTCTTCAGAATAGTTCTTATCTGAGAATACAATGGAAAACGTATCCATATTAGCATTAAAGAACTCACGTGCGTAGGTCGTAACCAAAGACGAATCTATGCCCCCTGATAATTGACAACCCACCAGAACATCACTCATTAATTGTGATTTAACACTCTCTTTAAACGTTATATTCAATTGCTCTAGAGCGTCATTTAAACTAATCGCATTTTCATTGATAAGATTATAAGACCAGTACTCTTTTACTTTGATTTCGTCTTGAGAAATTTCATAATAATGCCCTGGAGGTAATTGTTTTACGTTTTTATAAAGCGTTCTATCATGAGCGCAATATCTAAAGAGCAAATATTCGTCCAGATGATTTTGATTTAGCTGTGCTTTAAACTCTGGATGCTGAGTAAACGATTTTATTTCTGAAGAAAACATCAAAACATTTGATGTTTTGTAGACATACATTGGCTTTATACCCAATTGATCGCGAACAATAAAACTTCTACGTTCTTTTAAATCCACTATTATAAATGCAAACATCCCATTGAGAAGCTCTAAGGTTTTTTCTATACCATACTCTATATAGAGATAAAGTATAACTTCAGAATCAGTTTTGCTCTTTATGGGATGGCCTTTTGCAATCAGTTCATCTCTAAAGGATAACGCATTGTAGGTTTCGCCATTGTATGCCAATATATAATTGCCACATTGCGAAATCATAGGTTGATGTCCCTTCTCAGAAAGATCTAAAATAGATAGCCTGTTAAACCCAATGCCTGCATGAAGGTTCTTAAACTCAGACTCCTTATTATCGATAATTTCAACCCTTGGTTCTTTAAACAAAGAAAAACCGACCATGCCCTGGTCATCTGGTCCTCTGTGGATCTGGATATCTGTCATGCGTTTCAGGACTGCACTATTTAATGGTTGATTGTCTAAATTTATAAAGCCTGTAAAGCCACACATATGCTAGATGATTTTATGAAATTTGTAGAACGTTTTAATACGCTCATCAGTCAACAAAGGTTCATGACCTTGCAAGACATCGGGATCTGGGTGGTGATTACCCTCAATAGCGACTAAACCATTAGTACTAATTACAAAATCCCATCCTATCACTTTTAGCATAGGTAGGCTATTAGCAGCGTGCAATACTTGTTCTTTGATTTTGTCCCAATTAGGTATCGTTAGACCTTCAATTTTTAAGTTAGTATCGGGATGATGTGTATAGCGTATATGCGTTTTGGTTTTTGGGTGCCTTGTACAATCGCTGATTTGCCCTGTTTCTAAGTTTATTGCCGCACTCAAACCGCCTTTAGTAAAATTATCTTGTGGTGCGGAAGCAGCAACACCAATGCGTTGTACAGCTCTGGCTATAAACGCCTTATTGGTGCTAGGGTCTATTAGTGTAATAACACGCATGGTATTTACTGAACTATCATTTAAAGATTTTGAGAATTCACCTGGTTCTATATATTCCGTCAAGAGATAATTGTTCAATGTCTTAAAGAAGTTATACAACTCTGAAGCAGAATAATTGGTTTTATTATTTAAAATGAATTGATCGTTATTTTCTTTTTTCACGATATGGACCCCTTTTCCACCACCGCCTGAAACTACTTTAACCACAAATATATCAAGTGTGTCAACCAATACTTTCAATGATTGAGAATCGCTAGAAGAAAAACATCCATTCACAAAAATACCATAAGTTTTGGGTACTTTAATGTACTTTCCTACACACTCAGAAAAAATGAGTTTGTTGGTGAGTATTTCGTTAAATGGTTCATTAATCCATCGCGCCATTGAAGTATGATAATCGCTAAGATATTCCCTATAATCGTGTTTATCTAGTTGGTAGAGGGTATATTTCTCCGCAAGAAAGCCTTTTCTCCACATATCCATTTTCTTGAAAAATGATATCGGGAATTTATCTTTTAAATCCTTCTTTACGATGTTCAATTTAGCTCTATATTTATAATAGGTCAATTTCATTTAAGTACTATAAAAAAAACAGAGGTTTTTACAACGTGCAAGATATTAACACCAATTGAATTCTCGGGCATTATTTTCAAAAAAAGAAATTTGTTCTTGCTATTTTAATTTTAATACTCAGATGACCAAAGCAATTGGTTCTCAGCAGGCACAATCTCTCTATAGGAATTACCATTATTGACCTCTAAGCGTTAACAACTTTAAATAAAGTAATCGGTATTTTTTGTTTACTATTTCTTCAGTAAATCTTTCAGCTATACAAAGTTGAGCATTTTCGGATATACGCAAATATTCTTTTAAATCAGATAAAAGTCTATCAATAATAGTAACATAATCTGTAATGGAATTGTTGTCAACGATAAACCCATTTTCACCATCGTCCAATATAAAATTGCTTATACCGTCAATGTTGTTCATAAGTACAGGCAAGCCACATGCCATTGCTTCGATAACCGAATTTGGCAGACCCTCTGCTTCAGATGGCAGTATGTAGAGGTCTGCGCATTTTAGATAATCAGAAACGTTTTCTACATGGCCCGTAAAATTAACACCTATGTTTTTAGACTTGTCCTCGGTTTCAAGAAGTTGTGCCGTCAATTTTCTATGTGTTTCTGTTCTGTCATTGTTTCCGATAAATAAAAAATCTATTGCTAAATTTGGTTTAAGCCTACTCAACTCATCTATAAGGTTTACAAAAATATCAACTCTTTTTTTGTGTGGTGTAATGGCACCAACATAAACTATAATCGAGGTTTCTAGTGGAAGCTTAAGTTGCTTCCTTAATTTTATTCTATTGGCTTGGCTTTCTTTATGGAACTTCTTGGTATCAATACCATTGGTGATTAATTCTGAATTTGAAGCATGCCCCATAAACCTAATATAGTTTTTATTATTTGCGGGAGAAAGTGTTACAATCTTTGTGGGCAAGCCGAGCTGTTTTCTATACAGATATCTAAATATTTTATTTTTAAGCCCTGATTTACCATGGAAGTTATAACCTGGCGGATATAGTGAGGTAATTTCCATGAGGCTGACTACTTTCTTAAGGCTAAATGCTGATGCCAAAATCGTAAGGTAAACTAAAAGCGATGTGGAAAAGCCATGCAAGACTATCCTTTTACTTTTTCCAAATTTTACTTTTACTAAAACTTGAAAAAACATTATTGGCAATAAAATTAGAGCGAAAAGAATTTTTTTTAACAAACCTTGATTCTCAAGGTCGTAAGAGTGTTTTATTTCTATAATATCCTCTTTTTCAAGACCATCTTCAATACCATTTCTCTTTTGAAACTCTAGCAAATTGGTCCCGAAAGGACTTTGGGTTACTAAATTAACTTTATAACCAGACTTTTTGAAGAATCTTGCATGGTTAAAGGCCCTTTGGCCAGCACCTGAATTCCTTGGTGGCAAATAGTTACTAACTATTATTATTTTATCAATGCCCATTATACTCTTCTAGTTTTATGAAATCATTTTTAAATACTTTTTCAAAGACCTAACGCCTAAAAACCCAGGTAGGATAATAATAAGCAATCCCACTAAAAGTATTTTGAGGAATTCTAAGGGTGTTTCTAATTCAAAGAGCAAATACCAATAAATTGTGATGAACCCAGAAGTTGAAATACCCAAAAATGATATTTTCACAAAATCCCTTGCATAATCTGTTTTATCTTCGACACTAAAATAGGCTGTCCAAAAACCCCCAATTGAACTTATCATTAAACCCACAGCAGGAGCAATTGCAATTAAATAAAAATCATATTCAAGTTCTATGATTGCAAACGCCACAACTAATTGTATACATAGGCTTACGATATTTATTACCAAAATAATAGAAGCCCTTCCTCTTTTTAAATTAATAACATTGATTAGAGAAGAGATATTGTACAAATGGTATCCAAGAATTAAAAAGATGACCATTGGCCAAGTAGAGCTATACTTAGCCACATAATATGTTATTAATAGCTTAAACAAAAACAGACTAGCTACAGCAAACACAAAATTTAGAAGTGATAACGAAAAAATACTGTCTGTAATTAGTCTTTTCTCATTTTGCAAATTTATTTCCTTAACTCCAAGGTAAGATATAAGCTTCGGAGATACCATTTCTATAATTATACCTGGCATAACTTTAAAAATGGTTGCTATAACCAGGGCAAAACCGAAGATACCAGTATAATCTGGAGGATAAAAAGCAGAAACTACCCATAATATGGAAGATGAAAAAAGAATCCAAACCAAAGTATTGAGTATTATAGGAAAGCCAAATTTAATATAGTCAACAGTCTGTTTAAAGTTATATCTAAAGGACAAATACTTTTTATTATAGTAAATACCGTAGATAAAAGAAAGAACTGTACCCGCTATTAAAGCAATTAAAATACCATTGATTTGAAGTCCTTTTGCAATACATACCACAACGGCAAGATATACGAGAGAATTAATTGACCTAGAATAGCTCACCTCTTTAAATTTATTATCAGATTTGAAAATATTTATAAAGAGTAGGTTCCATCCCGAGAAAACCGTTAGAAGCCCCAACAATAACCACTCAAAATCCAAAGTCTGTTGGTTTATTTTAACCTGAAATATTGCAAGGACAACGAACAGCAGCAATAAAAACAACCTTGTAATCAATAAGAAGCTATTAAAAACAGATGTTACGTTTTTAATTTCTGTAATAGATTTCTTCCTAAAGGCATCAGGAAGCTTAAAGACTATGGTTTGTGCTACACCAAGGTTGGCAAACGGTAAATAGGAAACAATGGCCATTAAAAGACGGTAAACACCATAATCACTTTCTGTTAATATTTTTGCGATCCATATGCCAACATAGAGATTGCCACCTTGTTGAATTGCTTTTGCAACCAACATAAGTCCACCTTCGCGCAAAAACTTTGCTTTTGTAAAATCGAGTAGTTTAAATGACAATAAACAGTAAATTTTAAGTTTTATCTTCTTTTAATTGGCCTTCAACATAATCTGCAATTGGATCTACAACTGATAAAGTAACATTTTCATAAGAAATTGTACCTCTATATTGCTTTACATAAGTGACGCTTCTTAAATATGCCAGTGCAAACTTATCAATGTTTGTATTTTCTATATTATTGTCTAATACATTTTTTTCAATTATTTCTTTTATTTTTCGATAATCTGTGACCCTATCAAAGAGTTCAGGGATATCATAATAATCATCTGCCAATACAATAGCTTTTTTGCCATAGAATACACTTTCAAAACCAACAGTACCTGACAAGGTAATAACAGCATCACAAGACTCAATTAATTGCCGAGAGGTTACTAGATTATCTACCAATAGAACATTGTAATTATTAATAATGGCCTTATAAAAATTCTTACTTCGGTTAAGTCTCATTCCTGGATGTTCTTTGACCACTAAGGTATAACCGTCTGGTATATTTAAAGACAATTTGCGTATTACTTCTATTTGGTTAGAATTATTTCTACTGTATAATAAACTACTTAGGTCAGGATCGTAGTGAAGTGGAAAAAAGATAATATTCTTATTTGGTATCGTTAATCTGAAGTATTTTTTATTTGTCCTTTTTCTATATGAGCGTACAATACCGTCGTAAAAACCGAGAATTTTATTCTTTTTTCCCTTTATTGGATACTTGGTTTTAAATTGTTCTGTATAGGCTATTAAAGAATTTTTTAACTTTAAAGCAATTCTTTTAACTAAAGGTCTTTTAACTACATTCGACTCTAATTTTAATCTAAGCGTCTCTGATAATACACCCTCTTTAAAAGTATCTATTTTTTCTAGTTCTTTACTAGAAAGGCCGTTAAGTTCAATCTGGTTAAAATTATTGGTAATGTCTTTAAAAGCTCCATTATATCCGTTGGATATTGACATTCCTAAATTGGTTCTTCCCCATTGTGGGTAAACAGCAATTTTGTTATAATATTTACTTATCTCACCACAAAAAAGCGATATTGCTGAAGAAGGCTCATAGAAAATACCCATTACATCTTTTCTGCTTATTTTATCATCAATTGCTTCAATTATTTGAGTGTAAAAACTATCTGTGCTTATTCCTCCAATTTTTCGTTTTGTATTAAAAAATCTATCAGATTTTACAATTTCATTTATTGATATATCCTTGAACAAATGTTTTACCTCCGTTATTGACTTTTCTTTGTTATGTATTTCTAGACTAAGGTCATAAACCTTGGTATATAGATTAAGTGCTTCACAATGCTTTTTTAATTGATAACCATAGGTTATCGCTTCCACATTCCACCCTCTTTGATTTAGGTTTTCGGCAACTTTATGGTAAAGATACCATCTGCCCATATTAACAAAAATAATTGTGCTCCTATACATGCTTTTTTGCTAGTTTCCCTGGAACACCAATTATGGTACTATTGGAATCGAAACTCTTGGTTACAACACAATTTGCACCTATAATAGATTTACTACCTATTTCTAATTCTCCAATAATTTTTGCCCCTGTACCTACATAGCAAGATGTCATTAGTTTTGGATAACCATCTTTATATTTGGCACTATTAGATCCAAAAGTGACACAAGACATTATTATACAATTGTCTTCTATTATAGTACTACCGCCAATTACAACAGCATAAGGATGAGGAATTTTAACACCCTCTCCTAACGATGCTGTTGGGTTAATCTCTATAGAGTTTCTATAATGGTTCATTAAAAAATAGAATCTATTAAATGGATTGTTTTTTGAAAAAAGTCTTCTGTTTTTTCTATGGAAATATATAACACCATATTTTGGATACAGTAATGAAAATATGAATTTCACCAATGGAATTTTACCCATGTAAGACATTCTCGGAAAGAACATACCAAACTCTTTACTAATAAATTTCCTTGTATAGTATTTGTTGTACATTATAAGAGATTCTTTTTTTTTGTCTAAAATCACCTTAGTGCCTATAAAGGCACTTTAAAAACAATTTTCTCTACCGCAGAAACTTGATTATTTACCATACCACCGGTCACGTGAGGTTCGTGTGGAAATAAAAGCAAAAATTCACCTTCACTTAGTACAATGGTATCTTCTATAGTTTTTCCATCGAAAAGTTGGTAATCAATCTCTTCATCGTAATCCACATTTGGTTTTAGCTTATCGATCTTAGTAATACCAATCAATTCCTTACCTTTAATTATGTAATGTATATCTATATATTTTTGATGATTTTCAAATTTAGTTAGGTCAAATTCTTTTGTATTGTAATTTAAAGGGATCGCTTTAAAGGGCAAGTCTAGCTCACTAATTTCTTTTGTATGCTTAATTTCATCAAGAAAAGAAACTATATTTTTGCTGAATTGATATTTATCCAAATTATCAAATTGGTCTTTAATCATTTTTATAGTGTTTTGATTTAACAGCTAAAATTTGAGTTTTATTCTTTAGGTAGTAATTATTAATGTTTTCAATTATAGAGGAGTTTAATTGAGCTTGTTTTCTAAATCCATTTATTTTCTTCAAATCAGGTTCCTTTTTTAATAAATCATAAATTTCAATATAATCTGGCGTATGATTTTTTGGAAATTTATTAAAGAGAGAAAGAATAAATTGATAATCTTCAATATAGTCTGTTGTTATTCTTAGTTGTGGTTCTTTTATGCTTTCTATAACCTCAAGTTTTTTAACATCAAAAATATCAGGCTGATTGATTAGTGGTCCCCAAATTTCTGTGTCTACCTCTTTTTTAATTTCACATACCGTCCTTAACGCTTCAGGTCTTATTCCGTATACGGCACATCCAATAGGCAAACCATCAATATAGATAAAGTCATTTTTCTCTTTTTTAGCCTGATTAAGGACAAGATTAGCATGATACATTGAAAAAAGCGGGTTTTCGCCTGTGATATTTATAATGTAGTCTAAACTAAAAAATTTAGCTGCATCACTTAAGCGCTGCAAAACATCAGCTTCGCTTCCTAAATAATAATGCACATTATTTTTAATGGCAATATCGGTTATCGGTTTGTCTTGTGGATTAGTAGACGTACAAACCACAATTTCATCTATATCTGAAACTTTTTCACAACGTTCAATAACTCTTTCTAAAACAGTTTTTCCATTTAAATCCAACAATAACTTTTGAGGTAATCGGGTGGATTTTAATCTTGCCGTAATTAAAAAACCTATTTTCATTATTTATTTCTTTATAAAGAATTGTTCATTACTTTGCTTTTTGAATTGATATTTTATTTTTGAAAAAGTTATCAACTCATCTTTTTTCAACGGCTCAATAACTTTAGATCCCAATAATTTATAAATATCTTTTTGCAAAATAGGTGAAGAATCTTCGGTTCGTTTATAAGCAACGTGTTCTAAACTAAGGACTGTACCTTTACTGATGTCATGTCTAGCTACAATTGCCTTTTTCATTGGCCCTGTGTCTCCATAATTTAGTTCTGCTTCAGAAAAAAGGATAGTTTCTTGACCTAAAGATTTACTGATCATTTCTCCTTTAGAAATAACATCTCTCATTTGATCTAGACTTATAGCTGCTTGCGCATCTATTCTTTTTTCAAAAGGTACATTAGTCACGTGTTTTTCAAAAACCTTAACGCCATACATTGCTGGCAAGACACTTAAAGTAGTATTATTTTGATCTGATGGATCTGTGTGATCAGTGTAACCTAAAGGAAGATTAAATGCTTCTTTTAAAAAAGGTATTCTTTTAAAGTTTATATCTTCATATGCAGTTGGGTAATTCTGAAAACCATGCATTAATAGTATTTTTTCTTTACCATTATTTCTTAGAAAATCAACTACGAATTTTATTTCATCTAAGGTTGAGCCGCCAACTCCTAAAATTACTGTTTTATTGAATTTTGTAGCTTCCTGTAGTAAAAATAAATCATTTAAGCCTGTAGAATGAATTTCAATTGCCTCAATTGGAAAATTGTTTTGTATTTTATTAATGTATTGTAAAGATGCTATGTCATTTGTTAAAGCGATGATTTCTTTATCACTATCTTTAACGATGTTAAAAATATTTTCCCACTCACTTTTGGATATACAAATTCTATTTAAAACATCAATAGCAGAATGATTAGATACCATATAGTCATTCAAATCAAATAGTAGGTGAAATTTAATCGCGTCTATATCAAGTTTTACCACATCGTTAATTAAATTAATTAAAAATTCTATATCACCTTCATGATGAAATGCAGTTTCAGCTATGTAATAATTTTTATTTGTTTTACTAACCATATTTTATAATTTTAGGTGTTTTATATCCTCTTGAGCTTTTTGGTAATCTTCATGTTTTCCAATATCCAGCCAATAACCATTAATGGGATAGGTATAAATTTTATAATCCATTTCCAAAACTTTATCCATCAAATCCGTGATGTCAAAAAATTCCCCTTTTGGAATCATAGACAGTATGCTGGTTTTAAGCAGATAAATACCGGCATTGGAGTAATAGGTGTATTTTGGTTTTTCCTTAAGGGATAAGACTTCTTGTGCTTCATTGGTTTCTAACACCGCATAAGGCACGTTGACTTGATAAGGTGTAGCAGCCACTGCCATATCGGCACCGGAGGCTTTAAAACTTTTGTAAAAATCAGCAAAGTCAATATTGGTTAATAAATCACTGTTCATTACCAAGAGGTCTTCATGTTGGAAGCTATCCACCATTAAGACCGAACCTATGGTACCTAATGGTTTGTCTTCCCAAACATACTTAATGTTCAGCTGCTTTTCTTTACCATCTTTAAAATAGTCTTCGAGTTGTTCCCCTAAATAATTGACGCTTATGTATATGTTCTTAATGCCTACTTTAGCCAAGCTATCGATATTATACTCTATGATGGGTTTGTTGCCTACGTTTAATAAAGGTTTTGGCGTGTTTTCCGTTAATGGTCGTAAGCGCATACCCTTTCCGCCTGCCATAATGATGGCATCAAGAGGCAATAATGTGCTTTTGTACTTGAAATTTAAGATGTCAACAACCTGATGTTGACGATTTAAAATAGGGATAATTTTAAAATGTCCTTTTTTAAAATTTTCTAATACCTCCTGGTTGTAGTCTTCCTCATAGATGTATTTCGGATGAGGTTGTATATAGTCTTCAAGAGGGTTTTCCAGTCCTAATCCGTTGATTAAACCTCTTCTAATATCGCCGTCTGTTAAAGAGCCAATGAGTTGATGGTTTTTATCTACTAGAAATAAAATCGCATCCGAAGCCAGTTTGTCCAATTTTATTAATGCCTCTCTAACATTAGCATTTATATTGATGGTATGCTTTTGGACAGTTTTGTTCATTTTAAATTTTTATGTAATACATGTATGATATTTTCAGCTGCATTTTCTTTATAATAGGCATTCTCTCCATTATACTCTCCAAGGCTCAAAGCTTCATTTACACTAGAAATAATTTCATCACTTTTGAAAGGCACGTTAAAAATATTTTTACTCTGTACTCTTCCTTTTTGTCTATCACCTACATTAATTACATATTTTTTGAAAGATGCCGCTTCTATAATACCACTAGAGGTGTTTCCAATAAGCACTTTGGCATAATACATGGCATTAAAATAATTTTCTTTACCAAAGTTTTCAATTAAAATGATGCCATCAGGTTGCTCATGCCTTAACTCCATGAGTTTTTCTCTATATATGCTTCCCAAGGTATCTGCGTTAGGCATGGTAACAATAACCGGTATAAGATTAGATATTTTTCTTAATGCCAATTTCATTTCCTGAGCATATATAAGGTTGTCTTTTGATGAAACCGTTTCCGGATGAAAAGTAACTAAAGCATAATCTTTAAATGGGATGTTGTATTCTTTTAAGAAATTGCTTTTATCTTTTGGTTTAAATACTTGAATATCACTCAAACTTAATGAACCTACATTATAAATACAATCGGAAGTTCCTGTTATTTGCTCAACTTTATATTTAAAAGTTTCCGTTGCTACAAAATGAAAAGAGGATGCTAAACTAATTTGATGTCTGTATATGTTATCAATAGCTCCAAGGGTAGTTTCGCCACCATGAATATGCGCAAAATTCACTTGAAATGGAATGCCTGCCTGAACAGCGGCACTCATCTCATACCGATCTCCTAAACAAAACACCACATCGTAACTATGTTTAGCCCAAAATTCTGCAAATTTAAGTACCGTTAAGCCGTATGCAGTTGAAATAGATTCCTCATTATCATTTGTAATGAGCGAACTTATTTCATGTATTGTGTGATAACAATCATTTTTAATAACATCTACAGTATATCCATGAAAGCGAGATAGGTGTGTGCCAAAGGCAATAATTTCTAAAGAAATGTCTTGCTCCTTTTTAAGGGCATTCAAAAGTGGGAGATAAATGCCATAATCCGCTCTGGAACTTGTTAGCACACCAATTTTCATAACACATCACTTTTTTTCAACTTATGATATGCCAACGTATCTACTTTTAATTTTTTTCCTTTGATAGACTCCCATTCCATTGGTGTAATTCCATCACCAGGACGAAGTGCAATCATATTATCCTCTTCAATTAGATTACCTTTTTTACATGGTTTTATTAGGTGAATACTTTTTCGAGCTATAGCCTTATTTTTCAGCTCGCTCTTACTTGGTGCTTTTACACCACTTCCTGCTATCGCTTTTTCAATATTTCTAATAGCTGAAACCATAGCTTTTAGTTCATGGGGTTCTAAAGAGGCTTTATGGTCTGGACCCGGTAAGTTTCTATCTAAAGTAAAATGCTTTTCAATAACCGAAGCGCCAAGCGCCACAGCTGCAATGGGTACTTCTATACCTAAGGTATGGTCTGAATACCCTACAGCAACACCTATTTCCCTTTGAATATGAAGCATAGCTTTTAAATTGACATCTTCCATGGGTGTAGGGTATTCTGTATTGCAATGTAAAATGGTAATTTCTTTTGGATTTATACCATTGTCAACAAGTACATGATAAGCTGCTTTCACTTCATTTATATCAGCCATGCCCGTACTCATTACGATAGGTAACCCCAATTTAGCTACTTTTACCAAATAAGGATAATTCGTAATTTCACCGGAAGGTATTTTATAAAAGTCTATTTTATCTTTTAAAAAATTAATACTGTCTAAATCGAAAGCAGTAGATAAAAATTTGATTCCTTGTGTTTCGCAATAATTAATGAGATTTAAATGATCTTCTTCATTAATTTCAAGTTGTTTCAACATTTGAAACTGCGAGTCGTTATTTTTCGTATTCTCAATCTGATACTTAGCCTTAGTTGCGTCTTTAGTAACTAAATTTTCAGCTTTAAAGGTCTGAAATTTCACATAATCTGCACCTGCTTCTTTGGCGGCATCTATTAATTGATAGGCTTTCTCAATATCACCGTTATGATTAACGCCTGCCTCTGCTATGATTCTCACTTTATTCATTTTCCAATAATTTTAGCCGGTACACCACCAACAATACAGGCTTTTTCAATATTCTTGGTGACAACAGAACCACTGCCTACAATAACATGATCGCAAATCTGAAGGCCTCTATTAATAGTGACATTACTTCCAATAAAAACATTATTCCCAATTTTACAATCAGCATTTACAATAGCTCCTGTGGATATATGGCAGTGGTGT
>JAUIJW010000007.1 GCA_030431085.1 Bacteroidia bacterium | reverse complement strand
GATTTCACACCCTTAAATGCCCAGATGTTTCGGTCCTTGAAAATGTTACCAAAGCCAGTGATGCTTGTCCGGTAAATATCATAACAGTGAAGATCAAGTAACTTAATTTATATGATCAATATTGAGTATATTTACATTCTTTAATATGAACGATCCACAAGAAAATTGTGTGTTTTTTGTGACCAAAAATAGATAAAACCTATGGGCTGTAATACATGCTCAACATCAAAAAATGGCCTTCCTTTAGGCTGTAAAAATAATGGCGCCTGTGCCTCTGGAAGCTGTGATAAACTTACAGTTTTTGATTGGCTAGCCAATATGTCTTTGCCTAACAATCAAAAACCTTTTGACGTAGTAGAGGTGCGGTTTAAAAATGGTAGAAAGAACTTTTACAGAAATAAAAAAGATCTCACTCTTAGTATCGGTGATATTGTTGCCGTTGAGACTTCTCCTGGCCACGATATTGGGGTGGTATCATTAACTGGAGAATTGGTAAAAGTGCAAATGCGTAAAAAAAACGTGAGCAATAGCACTCAAGACATTTTACAAGTTTATAGAAAAGCATCGCAAAAAGATATTGATATTTGGACTAAAGCTCGTGAACGAGAACAAGAAGTACAAAGAAAATCGAGACTCATTATTGGCCGCTTAGGTTTAAAAATGAAGCTGTCTGATGTTGAATTTCAAGGTGATGGTAATAAGGCCACCTTCTATTATACAGCAGATGATCGTGTCGACTTTAGGTTACTTATTCGTGAACTTGCCAGTACATTTAGTATTAGAATAGAAATGAAGCAAGTTGGCTTAAGGCAAGAAGCTGCCAGATTAGGAGGAATTGGTTCATGTGGTAGAGAGCTTTGTTGTTCTACTTGGTTAACAGATTTTAGATCTGTGAGTACCTCAGCGGCGCGCTATCAACAATTATCATTAAATCCGTTAAAACTGGCTGGACAATGTGGTAAACTTAAGTGTTGTTTAAACTATGAATTAGATTCTTATATGGATGCGCTTAAAGCGTTTCCGAGAACTGATACTTACTTGCACACACAAAAAGGCCCTGCTATTTTCCAAAAAATGGATATTTTTCAAAGTTTAATGTGGTATGCCTATAAAGAAAATCCTGTACATTGGCATAAGTTAACCGTAGATCAAGCCAATGAGATTATTGCTCTAAATAAAAAAAATAAGAAAATAGACAGTCTAGAAGATTATGCTTTAGAACAAGAAATTGAAATACCTCAAGACTCTGTGTTTGCTGATGTTGTTGGACAAGATAGCTTAACGCGTTTCGACAAACCAAAGCGAAAACATAAAAAGAGAAGACCACAAAGAAAATCTAATCGTAATTCTAGAAACAATAAATCTAAATAATGTATTTATTTCGACATGTTATGCGCATGAACTATTTAAAAATATCTCTAATTTTCATCGTTTTATTTGTTTTTTATTCTTGCACTAAGGACGGAGTATTTTACCAATTTAAAAGTATTCCTAAAGCACAATGGCATAAAGATTCTATTGTTACTTTTACAGTACACTCTACCGATACTATTTCTAAAAATAATATCTATATCAATTTGCGCAATAATAAAGATTATGATTTTAGTAACTTATTTTTAATTGTAGGTATTGAGTTTCCAAACAATTATCAAATCGTAGATACGTTAGAGTATGAAATGACCACCCCGGAAGGTCAATACCTTGGTAGTGGCATGAGTGATATTAAAGAAAATAAATTAGAGTATAAAACCAATGTAACCTTTCCGCTTGACGGAGATTATCAATTTCGGGTACAACACGCTATGCGTAAAACTCGTAATGTTGAGGGGCTTGAGTACCTTAAGGGTGTAACCGATGTTGGTGTACAAATAGAAAAAGTAAATTAAACATGACGAAGAAAAAGCAAACGAAGCCCTCTATTTCTCTATTAACCAAATGGATTTGGCGCTTATTTTTTGGAGGAATTCTATTTTTAGTGCTCATTTTTTTCTTGGCCTCTATCGGTGCCTTTGGAAAACTACCCACATTTGAAGAGCTTGAAAATCCAGAGAATAACTTAGCGACAGAAATAATTTCTTCAGATGGTGAAACGCTTGGAAAAATTTTTCGTGAAAACAGAACCCCAGTTAAATTTAAAGATCTGCCAAAGAATTTAATTGAGGCCTTGGTTGCCACAGAGGATGAACGTTTTTATTCGCATTCTGGTATTGATATGAGGGGTACTGCACGGGCCATATTGAAAGCTGGTCAAGATGGGGGTGCTAGTACCATAACTCAACAATTGGCTAAATTATTATTCCACGGTGAAGGTTCGAGAAATATTGTAAAACGAATTGGCCAAAAGGTAAAAGAATATGTCATTGCCATTCGTTTAGAAAAACAGTATACCAAAAACGAAATTATTACCATGTATTTAAACAAATACGATTTTGGTCATAATGCCGTAGGTATTCGTTCTGCAGCTAGAATTCATTTTGGTAAAGAACCTTACGAGCTTACCACAGAAGAATCTGCCATGTTGGTTGGTATGTTAAAAAACTCTTCGCTCTACAACCCTATGCGTAGACCAGAAATGGTACAGCAACGCCGAAATGTGGTGTTAAAGCAAATGGAAAGGAATGATTATATTTCATTGCAGTTAAAAGATTCTCTCCAGCAGCTTCCTTTAAAATTAGACATTAATCTAGAAGGTCATAAGGATGGAACAGCCACCTATTTTAGAGAGTATATTAGAGCATTCATGCGAAATTGGATTAAGAAAAATCCGAAAGTCAATGGCGAGAATTATAATATTTATAGGGATGGACTAAAAATTTACGTGACTATTGACTCACGTATGCAAAAATATGCCGAACAAGCCATGAGTGAACATATGGCTAATTTGCAAAAAGCCTTTAACAAACAGCAAAAAAGAAACAAAACAGCACCATTTTACGATCTAGATCAAGGTCAGATAAAAGGCACGATGCTATCGGCTATGAAACGGTCGCAGCGTTGGCGAAAAATGAAAAGAGCAGGCGTTTCTGAAAAAGAGATTACGACTTCATTTCAAACCAAAACCGAAATGAAAATTTTCTCTTGGAAAGGAGAAATCGATACGGTTATGACGCCTTACGATTCAATTCGTTATTACAAGCAAATTATGCAAGCGGGTTTACTCTCAACAGATCCTCAAACGGGTCATGTTAAAGCTTGGGTGGGCGGTATTAACTATAAGCATTTTCAATATGATCATGTAAAACTTGGCAAACGTCAGGTAGGCTCTACCTTTAAGCCATTTGTATACGCCACAGCCATTAACCAACTTCATTATTCACCTTGTGATGAACTACCCAATACCCCCTATACTATTCCGGCAGGTAAATATGGTTTATTAGAAGACTGGACCCCTAGAAACTCTAGTGGTAAGTATGGCGGTATGCGTACATTAAAAGATGCCTTAGCTAACTCTGTTAACGTTATTACGGCCAATTTAATCGACCAAACTACACCACAAAATGTTGTAAAATTAGCTCATAAATTGGGCATTGAATCTGAAATGCCAGCCGTACCATCAATTGCTCTAGGAACTATTGATTTAAGTCTTTATGAGATGATTGGAGCTGTTAACACATTTGCCAATAAAGGAATGTATGTTAAGCCTATGATGATTTCTAGAATTGAGGATAAAAATGGAACTGTATTACAAGAATTTTCTCCAGAAACTAGAGAAGTGCTTAGCGATGACATTGCCTATACCACGATTGCCCTAATGAAAGGGGTAACCACAAGTGGTTCTGGAGTAAGATTAAGAACTTCTGGAGGTAAGTATCCAGACAATATTGCCACTGGTTATCCCTACCAATTTAAAAATCCAATCGCTGGTAAAACTGGAACTACCCAAAATCAATCTGATGGTTGGTTTATTGGCATGGTGCCTAATTTATCTACTGGTGTTTGGGTTGGAGCCGAAGATCGTTCTGTACACTTTACAGACCTAGGTAGAGGTCAAGGGGCCTCTATGGCACTACCCATTTGGGCGCTTTATATGAAACAGTGCTATGCTGATAAAGATTTAGAGGTAAGTCAAGAAGACTTTGAAAAACCTGAGCATTTATCTATAAGAATTGACTGTACAGAAGAAGCCAAAGAAGACGACGATAAAAAAGAAGAAACCAATACCATTGAAGAAATAGACTTTTAAATCATGGCAACACAATATTGTTGGATACCCTCGAAAAAAGATATTACTCAAAGTAATATCCATAACATGATGGTAAAAAATAATTTCTCCGATTTTAAATCATTTCAGCAATGGTCTGTCGAATCGTATAAAGATTTTTGGGCTCAAACCGTTAACAACTTAAATATTCCTTTTAAAACTAATTACCAAAGTATAGTCAACCTAAAAAATGGCGTAGCGCAGGCGCATTGGCTCTATGGTGCCGAGCTTAATATTGCAGAAGCTTGTTTTCAAAACCATCCAGAATCTACAGCTGTCATTTTTCAAAAAGAAAATGGTGTTATACAAAAAGTAAGCCAACAAAACCTTGAAATACTTGTCAATCGTATTGCCAATGGTCTTGTTAATTATGGTTTACAGCAAGGCGATGTAATTGCTATAGACATGCCCATGACCCTTGAGGCTGTAGCTATTTATTTGGCTGGACTCAAAGCCGGAATGCCTGTAGCGACCATAGCTGACAGTTTTACGGAAAAAGAAATTGCGGTTAGACTTAAAATTACCCAGCCTAAATTGATTTTTACTCAAGATGTATTGTCAAGAGCTGGTAAAATTTTACCTCTATATCAAAAAGTTAAGAATGCACAAGCAGGTAAAACAATCGTTATTTCTACGCAAACGCCCCAATTACCTTTAAATAAATCTGATGAGTGTTGGGAGGATTTTATTAGTGAAAACACGCATTTTGATGCCGTAACTTTAAAGCCAGAAGATACCTCAACCATACTATTTTCATCGGGCACTACTGGTACTCCAAAAGCCATTCCATGGACACAAGTTACGCCCATAAAAAGCGCTTCTGATGCTTATTATCATCATAATATTCAAAAAAATGATGTTGTATGCTGGCCTACCAATCTCGGTTGGATGATGGGTCCTTGGTTAGTTTTTGCTGCATTGATCAATAAAGCCACTTTAGCGCTTTACTACGGAGCGCCATTAGACAAAGCATTCGGAACGTTTGTTCAAGAGGCTCAAATAACCATGTTAGGTCTAGTTCCAAGCATCGTGAGACATTGGAAAAATAGTGGTTGTATGGAAAAACTTGACTGGGGCGCCATTAAGTGTTTTAGTTCTACAGGAGAGGTTTCTAATGCTGAAGAAATGACCTATTTAATGCAATTAGGAGGGCATAAACCGGTTATAGAATACTGTGGTGGTACAGAAATTGGTGGTGGTTATATAACAAGTACCGTAATACAACCTAATTACCCAAGTACTTTTTCATGTCAGGCCTTAGGTGGCAGCTTTGTATTACTTAATGAAAATCATGAGCCTGATGTTCTGGGTGAAGTATTTATCATTCCTCCTATTTTAGGTTTATCCAACAGACTAATCAACAAAAATCATCACGACGTTTACTATAAAGACACACCACAATACCGTGGTAAGGTTTTACGCCGACATGGCGACGCCATGAACCGTTTGCCTAACGGCTATTACGTGGCTCAAGGTCGTGTAGACGATGCCATGAATTTAGGTGGCATTAAAGTAAGTGGCATACAAATTGAAGAACTTATCAATAGTCTCGATTTTGTAAAAGAATCTGCAGCTATTGCTGTTAGTCCAAAAAACGGTGGCCCTAGTAAACTGGTACTTTACTATGTAAGTCACCCTAATAATTTATCAGCGGAAGAAAGACTAACTCATGCCAAATCTATAATTCGTCAAGAACTTAATCCGCTATTTAAAGTTTCCGACCTGATTGAACTTGACTTACTGCCCAGAACAGCTTCTGGTAAAGTAATGCGTAGAACCCTTAGAGATTTATACTTATCTAATCATTAAAAAAATTAAACTTGTGAAAATCATTTCGTACAATGTTAACGGTATTAGAGCAGCCATTAAAAAAGGATTTATAGCGTGGTTAAAAGCGGCCAACCCAGATGTTATTTGTATACAAGAAACCAAAGCTCAACCAGAGCAATTAGATGGCGCGTTGTTTGAAGAAGCAGGTTACCCCTATCAATATTGGTTTTCTGCGCAAAAAAAAGGCTATAGTGGCGTGGCTATATTTTCTAAGACTAAACCTAAACGCGTTGTTTATGGTACAGGCATTGAAAGTATGGATTTTGAAGGTAGAAATTTGCGTGTAGATTTTGAAAACCTTTCAATAATGAGTTTATACCTACCTTCTGGCACTAATGATGCTCGTTTAGACTTTAAGCTAAACTATATGGCAGAGTTTCAAGAATATATCAATGCATTAAAAAAAGAAGTGCCTAATTTGGTGGTTTGTGGCGATTACAATATTTGTCATGAAGAAATAGACATACACAATCCTAAAATGAAAGGCGTGTCGGGGTTCTTACCGGTAGAACGCGCATGGATAGGCAGCTTTATCGACAGCGGGTTTATAGATACGTTTAGGTATTTTGTTAAAGAGCCAGATCATTACTCTTGGTGGAGCTACCGTGCCAATGCCCGAAATAATAACAAAGGTTGGCGTATTGATTATTGTATGGCTACCGAAACTTTAAAAGGTAGGTTACAACGTGCCTTTATTTTACCCGAAGCCAAACATTCTGATCATTGCCCGATTGGCGTGGAGGTAGAAGGTTAATTCTTACTTGCCTGTCTTGACTTTAAATGACTTGTGGTCTTATTTTGACATAGTGCGTTTTCTTAAGTTAAAACTACTAATTCAATAGATGTTATTTCTCTTGTAGTCTTATCGAATATAATTAAAAGAAAGTTTTTATGACTTAAAAATAATTGATTACTATTCTGGCTTATTTCATAAATTACTGAATTTTCATTATTAACATTAAAATTGCCAAGTAAATCGATTTGATTTCCCAACCTAATATTTTTCCCTAAAATATCAACTTTCACATTTGACGATAGTATTCTAATACTTGAAATTTCATAACTTGATTGGCTAGGATTACCTGTAAATTCTATTTCTAAATCATCTGAAAAAATTTCTCTATATCTATCTGGAAAATCAGTTTCAGAATACTCAAAATTGATATTGAATAATTCACTTAAACTTTGGGAGTTCCCTTTAGTCAGATTAATTGAGTTTAGAGTTATATTATTTATTCTAATGTTACTATACTCATCATATGTCAATAAGTTACTAGAATTCTGAGATTTGACACATGAAGTTACCATTAACATTATAATAAGCACTTTATTAAAGTTGTATTTTTTCATTTTATCATTTTTTTAATTACAATTATTTATTGGATTACCTTGTAAATCAAATTTTGTTGTCAAATAATCCTCCGGGTTCAAAAGATTCCCTCCACTATCTTTTATTTTTATATGAACATGTGATTCAGATAATCCTTGTTCAATAGCCCTTTTTAAATTTCCTGAATCTCCAACATATCCTATTATATCACCTGCTTTTACAGCTCCGGTAAATCTATTTTCTTTTTGCAAATGAAAATATTGTATTGAAATAGTTTTTCCATTTACTATTGCTGTTTGATAAACAATATTTCCTGCACTACTATAATACTTGCTTATTGATTGGGCTTGACCATCGAACAAAGCAAAAACAGGTTCTCCATAAGAAGCTTTAATATCAAGGCCTCCGTGAAATTGCCTTCCTCCAGTCCTTGTATTTCCAAATCTTCCTCCATTTATTCCTGAATTAGTCTGAGGTGCAATCTCTGGGTTTTTAACAGGATCCCCCGGGCACGGTTTCTCAACACACTCCCCTTCCTTATTCTTAACATACCCTGGTGGGCAGCCTTCTTCTGGTGGTAAAGTAATTATGGTACCTGCAGCGCTGGTCATCTCTGTATCGGTTATGCCATTTGCATCTGTAGAGCCTGAACCTGTGGTGCTAGATCCATCTGTGGCTGCACCATTGATGATGCTATAATACCCTATATAACCCGTTGCAGAACCGCCTTGAGCATTACCGTTCTCATCTGTACTTGCATGTAGGGTTACCTCATCTAAAACCCCACCTGGGTACAAATCTAGGGTGTCTGTATTCCAACAATCATCATCTTGTTGAAATAAAAACATAAACAATCCTGCACTATGTACTTTGGCTTGGTTTAACACAAATCTTTTTGTAAACTTACCTCCTTCTATGCGATATCCGTCTAAAAAACTGCCGTCTAAATCATTGATATAAACCTTAGCATCTAATATATCACCGTTTTCATTAAAATTCGCTGGCCAAACTGTAAAAATAACACTCTTAACAACGCCTTTGTGTTTGATAAATAACAATTCTGAATAGTAAGACCCTTTACGGTTTACATTTACATCTGCTTTACCTAATAAAGCCTCGGTGTAAGATATTTGATGGTAACCTACACTATTCCAATCTGGATTAATCTCTAAATCTGAAGATTGTTTTTTTAAAGGTAAAGCGTCTCTGTGTTTTTTAGAATGAAATAAGGCTTTGGCTTCTAAAATGCTTGCTGTTTCTGCTTCAATATGATAATTGATTTCTCCATTCTCATCGGTAGCGAGTTCATCAAAATTATGCTCACAACTCCATAAAAAACAAGTAATACAAGTACAAACTATTATTAATAATATCCCATCTTTAACCCTGTTGGTGTCTGGTGTCTGGTGTCTGGTGTCTGGTAAGTTGTTCATTTTAAACTCGCAATTATAGCTCTGTTAAAATTAAACAGCTATTTGCAAAAATAAAATACCCAAATACCGTGAATTTTAAAACTAGCCGTTTTCGCTAGTTTTTATTCGCCAATTGCCCACACGCAGCATCTATATCTTTACCTCGGCTTCTACGAATAGTAACCGGTATATGATGTGCCTCTAGGGTTCTTACATACAAATCTACGGCCTTAGAATCGGCTTGCTGAAACTCACCATCATCTATGGCATTATATTCTATTAAATTTACTTTAGATGGTATTTTTTTACAGTATGCTGCCAATGCTTCTGCATCTTTCTTTTTATCATTAATACTTTTCCAAACCACATATTCAAAAGTAACGCGCTTTTTTGTTTTGGCATACCAATATTGTAAAGCCTCTAGCAATTCTGCCAAATTAGACTTTTCATTAATCGGCATCATTTTAGAACGCACCTCATCTATCGCCGAATGCAATGAAACTGCCAAATTGAATTTTACCTCATCATCGGCTAATTTTTTTATCATTTTAGGTAAACCTACAGTAGATAAAGTGATTCGTTTTGGCGACATGGCTAAACCTTCATCAGAAGTAATTTTATCAATGGCTTTGAGTACATTATTATAATTAAGCAACGGCTCACCCATCCCCATAAAAACTATATTACTCAATTTATGGTTCTGGTAATATCTGCTTTGCTGATCTATGGCAACGACTTGATCATAAATCTCGTCTGGATTTAAGTTTCGCATGCGTTTTAAACGCGCCGTAGCACAAAAATTACAATCTAAACTGCATCCTACCTGACTAGAAACACAGGCCGTAGAACGTGTTTCTGTAGGAATCAATACCGATTCTACAACTAAACCATCGTGTAATTTAATCGCATTTTTTATGGTACCATCGTTAGAGCGCTGCATCTGATCTACCTTAATGTGATTGATGACAAAATTTGTGTTTAACATGGCTCTTGTTTGTTTTGAAATATTGGTCATATCATCAAAACTATGAGCTCCTTTTTGCCAAAGCCATTCATACACTTGATCGCCTCTAAAAGCTTTATCGCCATGAGTTACAAAAAAGGCTCTAAGTTCTGCCTTGCTTAACGCTCTTATGTCTTTCTTTTTTTCCATAAAAAACAAAAGCGTCCTTTTTTTAAGGACGCTCTAAATTAACTTTTTTTCTATGGCCTACAAAATCAACATGGCATCGCCATAAGAATAGAACTTGTAATCGTTTTCTATAGCTTCTTTGTAAGCTTCTTTTAATAAATCATGACCCGCAAACGCAGAAGTCATCATCATTAGAGTAGATTTTGGGGTATGAAAATTAGTAATCATACAATTGGCAATACTAAAATCATACGGTGGAAAAATAAACTTATTCGTCCATCCATCAAAGGCATTTAAATGATGGTCTGCAGAAACAGAACTCTCCATCGATCTCATCACTGTAGTACCTACCGCACATACCCTTCTCTTATTATCGATGGCTTTATTTACAGCATCTACCGTATTTTGTGGAATTGAAACTTCTTCAGAATCCATTCTATGCTTCGACAAATCTTCTACTTCAACAGGGTTAAATGTACCTAATCCAACATGCAAGGTAAGCTCTTTTAAATCTACACCTTTAATCTCTAGACGCTTTAGTAAATGCTTAGAAAAGTGTAATCCTGCTGTTGGAGCCGCCACAGAACCCTCATGCTTGGCATAAATAGTTTGGTAACGTTCTTCATCTGATGGTTCTACTGCCCTCTTAATGTATTTTGGCAACGGCGTTTCGCCCATTTCTTTAAGCTTTTTTCTAAACTCTTCATAAGACCCATCATATAAAAACCTTAAGGTTCTCCCTCTAGATGTAGTATTGTCAATTACCTCTGCTACTAAACCACTGTCATCACCAAAGAACAATTTATTGCCAATTCTAATTTTTCTTGCCGGATCAACCAACACATCCCATAGTCTACTTTCTGCATTGAGTTCTCTCAATAAAAAAACCTCAATTCTAGCGCCAGTTTTTTCTTTGTTTCCAAATAATCTTGCCGGAAATACTTTGGTATTGTTAAACACCATGATATCTCCTTCATCAAAATAATTGTCTAAATCTTTAAATAATTTGTGTTCAATGGTACCTTCGGCTCTATTCAACACCATTAATTTGGCTTCATCTCTATGTTCTGATGGATACTCTGCCAACAATTCATTTGGCAATGTGTAGTTAAAGTGTGATAATTTCATTAATCTCTGTTTTGATTTTCTACTTCGCTAAAGCGGATGCAAATATACAACCTCATATAGGGCCTTGTCAAGTGATTTGTGATTTAAATTCCTTTTTTTATATAAAAGATTATATTAAGTACGGATTCTGTATCTTTACGCAAATTTTTTTTATGTCTAAAAAAGTTATTCCATACCAAGATTCTAACCTAGGTAAAAAGGAGCAAATTGCTAAAATGTTTGATAATGTTTCTGGTAATTATGATGCTCTTAACCGTGTTTTAACCTTTGGTATTGATGTGAGTTGGCGTAAAAAAGTAGTGCAAATGGTGGTTGATACTCAGGCTCAAAATGTGCTAGATATTGCTACTGGCACTGCAGATTTAGCCATTTTATTAGCACAATCTGACATTTCTAAAGTTACTGGCCTAGACCTTTCTGAAGGCATGCTGGCCATAGGAAAAGAAAAAGTAAAAAAACACCATCTAACAAATCAAATAGATTTGATTTTAGGTGATTCTGAAAAATTACCCTTTAACGACCATACTTTTGATGCTATTACCGTTGGTTTTGGTGTAAGAAATTTTGAAAATTTAGAACAAGGATTGCAAGAAATACATCGGGTATTAAAGCCTCAGGGTACTTTTGTTGTACTAGAAACCTCACAGCCAACACGGTTTCCTATGAAACAAGGCTATCGTTTCTACTCTAAATACATTATCCCTACCATAGGTAAAATGTTTTCAAAAGATAAAAGTGCCTATAGCTATTTACCAGAATCTGCTGCAGCTTTTCCTTTTGGAGAAGCGTTCAACAATATTTTAACTAAAATAGGGTTTAAAGACACAAAGCATTACCCACAATTGTTTGGCTCTGCAACCATATATCAAGCTTTTAAATAAATCATGAAAAAGATTTTATTGTTATCAATCATACTCTGTTTTGGAGCATCTCAATTGACCTGGGCTCAAAAAGAACGTATAGAGTATTTACCTAATTTTGATAAACGTAAATTACATTTTGGTTACTATCTCGGACTTAACTATAGTTCATTTCAAATCAATTATTGGGATCAAAGTGGACAAGACCCTAATTCTCCTGTAAACCCAACTCCAAACAGTGATATGTTTGTTCAACAAGATCCTAGTATAGGATTTACTCTTGGTTTTATTATTGATTTACGTCTACATCAAAATATTAATCTAAGATTTGAACCTGGTTTAATAAGCCATAGTAATGAATTGACTTTTTTAGACCATAATGCGGCCAACACACCTAATTACAATGGTACTTTAGACCCGGTAAGAAAAGTTAATGGCACCTATATGCATTTACCCTTGTTGTTTAAGTTTAGTACCAATAGATATAATAATATCAGACCGTACGTTATTGGCGGGGTATCTTACGATTTTAACTTTTCGAGTAATGAAGATAACCCAGAAGACAATTACAATGATGAGTTTAGAATGACTACACATAATTTTATGTATGAAGTGGGTATTGGGGTTGATTTTTATTTATACTTTTTTAAATTTTCTCCTTCAATAAGAGGAGTGTTTGCTATCAATGACCAGCTGGTTCCAGACTTTCCTAGCGGAGAATCTTGGCAAGGTAAACCTGTTTCTAGCCCGTGGACCGGCCCAATTGACGGATTAAAAATGCGCGGGGTATTTCTCAATCTTACTTTCGAGTAGCTTTGTTTTTAATTTCATAAATATTTTAAAGTTTGAATTTACTCTCTATAGAAAATATAGCCAAATACTATGGCGAAAGAATTATTTTCGAAAACATTTCATTTGGCATTAATAAAGACCAAAAAATTGCTTTAGTCGCCAAAAATGGTACGGGTAAAACAACACTTTTAAATATTCTATCTGGTATTGATGTGCCAGATGCGGGTCAGATAGTATCTCGTAAGGGTCTTCAAACAGCATATTTATCGCAAAACGATGAATTGGACCCTAATTTATCTGTTGAGGAAGCCATTTTTTCATCAGATCATCAAACGTTGAAAATAATTGCGCAATACGAAAGAGCCTTAAAAGACCCCGAAAATACTGAAGCCTATCAAGAAGCCTTTGAATTGATGGAGCGCTATCAAGCTTGGGATTTTGAAACGCAGTATAATCAAATTTTATTCAAATTAAAATTAGAAGACCTCAACGCCAAAATTGCTTCCTTATCGGGAGGACAAAAAAAAAGATTGTCTCTGGCCATCATTCTAATTCGTAAGCCCGATTTACTCATTTTAGACGAACCTACCAATCATTTAGATTTAGAAATGATCGAATGGCTTGAAAATTATCTTAAAAATGAGAAAATAACCCTATTCATGGTAACACATGATCGTTATTTCTTAGAGCGAGTTTGTAATGATATCATAGAATTAGATCATGGTAAAATTTACCGCTATAAAGGCAACTATTCTTACTATTTACAAAAACGTGAAGAGCGATTAAACTTGGCTCAAATAGAAGTAGATAAAGCCAAAAACCTTTATAAAAAAGAATTAGACTGGATGCGCAGACAACCCAAAGCTCGCACTACCAAATCTAAATCAAGAATTGACGATTTTTATCAAATCAAAGAAAAAGCACACCAAAGACGTCAAGATCATCAAGTGCAATTAGAAATAAATATGGAGCGCTTGGGGAGTAAGATTGTAGAGTTACACCATGTGTCGAAATCATTTGCAGACAAAACCATTTTAAATGATTTTAACTATGTGTTTAAACGTGGAGAACGCATTGGAATTATTGGGAAAAATGGTACTGGTAAATCCAGTTTTTTAAATCTGGTAACGGGCTCACTCCCTACCGAAAAAGGTAAAATAATTATTGGTGAAACAGTTAAATTCGGTTATTACACTCAAGCGGGAATTGTGGTTAAAGAAGGCCAAAAAGTTATTGAGGTAATTAAAGAATTTGGCGAATATATTCCTTTAGCTAAGGGAAGAAAAATTAGTGCCGGACAATTATTAGAGCAATTTTTATTCGACAGAAAAAAGCAATACGATTATGTAGAAAAACTTTCTGGAGGTGAATTAAAACGCCTATTTTTATGTACCGTTTTAATTCAGAATCCCAATTTTTTAATTTTAGATGAGCCCACCAATGACCTAGATATTGTGACATTACAAGTTTTAGAAGATTTTTTATTAGACTTTCCTGGTAATTTACTTGTTGTATCACATGACCGTTATTTTATGGATAAAATAGTAGACCACCTCTTTGTTTTTGAAGGTCAAGGTAAGATTACCGATTTTCCTGGTAATTATTCTGATTACCGTAGTTATGAAGATTCTTCTGAGCCTCAAACACAGACTCTAGAAAAAAAAGAAGATACCAGAAAAACAGCTATTGTTAATGGCTTGAGTTATCAAGAAAAAAGAGAATTTGGTAAACTTGAAAAGGATATTGCTAACCTTACTAAGAAAAAGCTTGCGATTGAGGCACAGTTTAGTAATGGTGAAATCTCTCAAGAAAAAATTGAAGAAGCATCTATGCAACTACAGCAAATCATCCAAGACATTGAAATTAAAGAAGACCGCTGGTTAGAACTATCCATGAAAATGGAGGCCTAATTAAAAGAAATATCCTAAAGAACACTGAAAAACACTGTTCTCTCCCTCGATATAATCAGAATCATATACATTGGTTAAGCCTAAATTATAGCGAGCATTAAGGTATATTTTATCATTAAATGTATATCCCGCTCCAAAATTAACCCCAAAATCAAAAGTATTATATTCCTCTTTTGCCTTTCTTGTGTTGGTAGAATGACCTAGTTCACTTTTTAAGGTCATTGTTTGTTCTGCATTTAGTAGAAAACCTATCTGTGGCCCTAATTCTAAACTAAGCGCATCAAGCACATAATACTTACCCATTATTGGTACATTTAAATATTTGGTTTCTTGAGTTATTTTGGCAGACAAAATATTATCGTGTGGGTTTGGACCATAATCTAAAGACACCCCACCTTCACTACCTTGAACAGAATAAATTACTTCTGGCTGTAGGCTAAATAATTCGCTTAATTTAACTTCTGCCATGGCACCTGCATGATATAAAGTTCTCGAGTCTCCGTTGGTATGATCTCCTTTAATATTAGCGATATTTAGACCTCCTTTAAGACCAAAATGTACTTCTTGCGCTTGAGATGCTATGCCCAACAGAATTAATAAATTGGCAATGATAATCTTCTTCATAGAAATAGGCTTTAAATCACGCGAATTTATAAAAATCTAGCCTACTTAAAAACAACCAGATTATACTTTTATAATTTGATGTTTTTCGAGCAACGAATTATTGTTAAACCTTAAGTAAATTTGGGCTACGGCCAGCACGTCATTTTCGCAGTACTTGGCAATACGCTTTAGATCTTTTTCTTTATAATAAACCTGGGCGACCATACTTCCATCTATATCTTCTTTAGGCGAAGGAATCTTTAATATATTGGTTAATAAATTTAATGATGTATAATGCTTATAATCTCCAAATTTCCACATTTCAAGGGTGTCTAAATGAGGTATTTCCCATGGTTTTTTACCAAATAAATTCAATTTTTCAGGCAAGTCTATTCCTTGAATTATCATTCGCCTTGCGATAAATGGAAAATCGAATTCTTTAGCATTATGGCCACATAAAACCTGTTGAGGCAAATTAAAATGATGATTAATCAATGATTTAAAATTCAATAAAATAGAGGCTTCATCGTTATCGCAAAAAGATTTTAATCTAAATGTATTTTCTAAACCAGATACGTCAAAATAACCCACAGAGATACAAACAATTTTGCCAAACTCCGCCCAAATACCAGCCCTATGATAAAATTCTTCTGCTGTAAACTCATCTTTTCTTTGGTACTGTGTTTTTTGAGTGAACAAAGCCTGTTTTACTGTGTCTAAATCCTCAAAATTTTCATATTCTGGGACCGTTTCTATATCTAAAAACAAGATGTTTTGTAAGTTAATTTTTTTCTGAATCACAACCATTTATCATCAAAACCAAAAAAAGTTAACAAAAAAAGCTGTCTTTTCAGGCAGCCTTTTAAACAATATCTTAAATACGAGTGTTAAAATTTATAGCTATATCCTACGGAAAAACCTACTCCTGGACTAAACTTACTAAAAATTTGATCTTGCGCTTTGTAAGATTGAAACACACTTTCTCTACTTGAGCCTAGAATGTTCTGAACCTTAAAATTGACGTTGGACGATTTGTCTTCGCCGAAGGATTTATTTAAATTAAAATCTAAACTATGAAATGGTAAAGTAAACACATCTGGTACAAAACCAGTACCCACTACTTCTAATGTTTTCCCTTGGGCATTGTAAAACAATCCGGCTTGTAAATCATTCTTGGTATAATTTAACCCAACGTTAATCAAATAAGGCGATTGACCTTGTAACTCTCTAGTGGTTTCTAACGTTTCTCCATCTCTTAAAGACAATGCTCTTGCCTCTAATTCTGCCTCGCCAATCTCTAATTGAGATTTAATGATTGAAGTGTTAAACGATATACTCAACGTTTTTAATTTATCTGAAATGAATCCAAAATTCTTACGCAATTCCAGCTCAATACCATATACCGATGCAGATCCTAAATTTTGTGGAGTAAACTGATCTGGCGCCGCTAAATAGAACGTATATTCAATGGGGTCTTTAAAATTTTTATAAAAGGCACTGATGGCATACATTTGAGATGCTTCTCCAAATTTCTCAAATCTTAGGTCAAAATTATTGATGTAAGTGGGTTGTAAATCAATATTTCCAATAAAAGTAGTGCTTGACAGTGGATCGAAAATTTGAGTGATTGAAGCCTCTTTAAACGATGGCCTCGCCGTAGTTCTGGCATATGATAACCTTAAATTTTGTTCGTCTGTTAAGGCATAAATAAAATTAGCAGACGGAAATAAGTCTGCCTTATTAAGTATTCTTTCATTATCATAAACTATATCTCCTGTATTGGTTTGCCCTGTATAGAACGCATCGAATTTTTCAAACCTTAACCCAATGATTGATTTTAATTTTTCTGTAACCTGAAACTCTTCAGAAGCATATACCGCAGCAATAGATTGGGTAGCATCATAGGTATTCGCAGGCTCGAAATTACCTTGAATATAAGAACCGCTATCTGTAGAGACTTTCCAGATATTTTCACTAGCCAAAATCGCATCAGCTTGACCATTAAAACCTCTACCATCAGATATATTTCTTAGAATAATTCTATAATTATCTATACTAAAATCTCTTTGCTTATATAAATAACTTGCCCCAAATAATAGCTTAGCGCTTTTTTGAAATAATTCATGCTTTCTGGTTGCATCGCCCTTTACCATACCATTAACCTCTTCTAAACCACGCCAAATACGAGAGGGGTTTCCAGACGAGCTCGGACTTACAAAATATATATCTTGATCTTCGTCATACTCAAATGGCGTTACTCTCACATCTTTATCTTGAATTCTTGAATAGGTGGGAGACACTTTCCATTCTACTACCCAAGAGGCATCTTCATTAGAATGTTTACCTGATATCAAAGCATTTGAAATCTGACTTTGTTTGTACTCTAAATTATCCTTGAATAAAGTGACCGCATCAGAAATAACAATTTGTTGTTCTAAATATCCAGCTGTTGATATACCATTTTGGATGTGCATGGCTGTTAATTTATATTTGTTTTTAGGTGTTTTGAATGATATCCCTGCCAAAGCACTTACCAAAATATCATTTCTCCCTAAATCGCCTTCTTGCTTTTTGTCTACTTCTAATTCATTTTCTGACTTATCCCTAGACTTTCTATAAACTCCTGTTTGATACCCTTCGTATAGCACATATCTATTTTTATACGATGCTGCCGCCATATATCCAATTTTTTTGTCGCCACCAACATCATATTGATTTCCCATGGTAAAATTAATGCCAAAATCCATTAAACTAGTTTCATTCTGCGCTTGCATGTCTGGATTAAATTGCTCTGTAACTACAGTTAATAGTGGGTTTTTTTCTGAAGGCTGAGGAATGTATTGTTCTCTACTAATCGGTAAAGCGCGTTTCCCATTGTCAAACCCAAATCTGTACTCGACCCTTTATAACTCAAGTAATTTGAATTAAAGTGCATGTCTGGATTATAGGTACCCGAAATGCCTAAAGTAAACTCCTTTTTATTAGGAAAATCTTTGGTTACAATATTAACTACCCCACCTGTAAAATCTGCAGGTAGGTTGGCTGTAGAAGACTTGATAATTTGAGTATTATCGATAATGTTTGTAGGAAATAAATCCATTTGAACCGTATTTCTATCGGGATCTAACCCAGGAATATCGATACCATTTAAAGTTGATTTGGTATAACGATCTCCTAAACCTCTTACATATACATATTTACCTCCTACCACAGAAACGCCTGGAACATTCTTTACCGCAGCTGCTAAATCTGATGCTCCAATTTTTTTAAAGGCTTGAGCCGACATTCCGTCTAATAGGTTTACAGATTTCTTTTGAACATTAAGCATTGATGCTTCTGTGTTTTGAGCAGTTTGAGCCGTAACCACCACTTCCTCCAATTGATTCGATTGCGGACCTAAACCAGTGTTTAACTCATAAACTTCATCTGCTTTAATAATAACATCTGTAATTTCTTTCGTTTCATAACCAATAAATGAAAAGACAACTGTATAGGTACCAGGATCGAGTTTCAGGGTATATCTTCCTTCAAAATCTGTGGTTGTCCCTTTATCAGAACCTTTAATCATCACGTTAGCAAACGGTAGAACATCATTATATTCTGTATCATTTAAAGTTCCTACCAACTCTCCTTTTTGCGCCATCATATTCCCGACAGCAAGCAATCCTATTAAGGCAAAAAGTAAAAATCTAATCTTCATTTTAATCTTCGTTTTATTATACCAATTGCTCACCTCTAACAAGGTGAGCAATTAAATGGGATTTATCTATTTAGTGATTATGGTTGATTTAGTACGCGTCGTTTTGGTTAGCATAAGTCCAATCAAATACATCAGTATCCGCACCTACTGTAGCTGCATCCATTTCTACTGCTGTAGCGTTATCGCCAAACCCTTGTACGCTTACATTTTCGGCTTTATTTACAAAAATGTCTTTAACATCATCAACCCCTGCTGGTAGTACAATTTCCCAGGCTCCAAACTCTAATTTATCATTGTTATAGTTGGTAGCTACACCATCATTATCTAACTCAACATCAGAGCTGGCTTGAAATCCGTAGGCAAAAATGTTATTGGTTGCACCCATGGCTAAGTCTCTATAATCTGCATACTCGCCTCTTGAAGTATTTTGATTACCGATAATTGTAGTATTTTCTATAGTAAATCTGCCTTCAGAAGAACCTTCTGGTCCATCAATTTCAAAAGCATGGTCTGAGCTATCACCTTGGATGACTAAAGCATTACTTATGGTTCCAGAGTAAGCTTGATCTATATCTAAGCCATCATCACCTTGGGCCCAAACTAAAAGATTGCTTGCGTTAACAGAACCGCCAAAAAATTCGATACCATCATCAAAATTAGCAACAACTTCAATGTTATCGATAACAGTACCATTACCTACGGCACCAAGTGTTAATCCATTAATCTCGTTGCCCTCGCCTATTTCGGCACCTCCATGACGGATTGATATATACTTTAAAACTCCAGAATTATCACTATCATCATCACCGCCATACAATCCGAAAGTATCACTTGCCGGTATGCCTTCTATTTGTACTTCAGATACATCTCCTTTAAAAGATCCTTTAGCTTTACCAAGCACGATTAAACCTCCCCAAAGGCCATTATCACTTACACTAAGATTATCTCCTGAAGTTTCTCCAACTTCTATATTGTCTAAAATAGAGGTCATGATAATAGGCTTATCTTCTGTTCCTTCGGCCATTAATTTACCTCCTCTAGCTACGATTAAAGCAGAGGCTAATGAGCCAACACCTTGCTTACCTTTAATAATAGTTCCGGGTTCAATGGTTAACGTTACACCATCGCTTACCACAACTTTACCGTTTAAGATGTAGATGTTGTTGCTATTCCATGTTGTATTTTCTGTAATTAATCCGCTTACATCTTCTTCACCGGCGCAAGGTTCGCAAGAACCACCACAATCAATTCCAGTTTCGTCGCCGTTTTTAATTCCATCATTACACGTTGGCATATCAATGGGGTCTTTTTTATCGTCGCTACAACTGGTCACCAATAAAAAGGAAATTGCCAATAGACCTAAAATAATTTTTTTCATTTTTGTTTAAGATTTTGTTTAACTTTTTAGTTTAAATGAACACCGCAAAGATGACGTCTCATTGTTAAGACTGTGTTAAGCGCCATTTAACAATCTGTTAACCAAAAATGATTTTTATGTTAACAGATTAAATTTTGGTAAATTAGATTTAACATGGTCATTTTTAATTATTTTTGACTTTTAAATCTTTCATATGAAGAACGAAAACATAAAAATTTTACTGGTAGATGATGAGCCTGATATTTTAGAAATTGTAAGTTTTAACTTACAAAAAGAAGGCTTTCAAATCTTTAAAGCCAATAACGGCGAAGAAGCTTTAGAGAAAGTAAAATCAATTAAACCACAACTTATTTTACTTGACATTATGATGCCTGTAATGGATGGCATAGAAGCTTGTGAAAAAATTAGAGCGTTAAAAGGATTTGAAAATGTATTAATTGCCTTTTTTACTGCCAGAGGCGAAGATTACTCCCATTTGGCAGGATTTGATGCTGGCGCCGATGATTACATCACCAAACCAGTAAAACCAAAAGTTTTAGTGAGTAAAGTTAATGCTCTACTTAGAAGAATTAAAAATGACAATGTTGAGGAGGATCAAATATTGACTTTTGATGGTATAACCATTAATAAAATTGAATATTTTGTAGAAAAAGACGGTGAAAAAATTACCCTACCACGTAAAGAATTTGAACTACTATCATTATTAGCGAGCTTACCCAACAAAGTCTTTAATAGAGATATCATTCTTAAAACTGTTTGGGGACATGATGTTGTAGTTGGAGGTCGTACCATTGACGTACACATTAGAAAACTTCGTGAAAAAATTGGTGATGATTATATCAAAACCGTTAAAGGTGTAGGTTACAAGTTTGAGGTTTAAGCAAATCCATATTCTTGCCTTTAAAATATCACTTATCGTGGTATTTTTATTCATGCTCCTATTTATTTTAGAACGATGGGTTTTTAATTGGCCTATCGATATATTTATCTCTTTTCTATTTTGTGGTATTCTTTGGCTCATCACCTATATTGCTGTTTATACGCTAATAAAGCATGTTATTAAAAATGGCATTACTAATATTTACAAAACTTCTAAACTTTTTCAGAATTCTAATATTGAAAAAGAAGAGCTTATTGGTGATATTGACACCTTTTTTAACAAAGTGAAACTAGTTATCGATAAAAAACACCAAGAAATAGAAAAACTCAACACCCGAGATAATTTTAGACGTGATTTTTTAGGTAATGTGTCTCATGAACTAAAAACACCTTTGTTTACCGCACAAGGGTATATTTTAACCTTACTAGACGATGAATTTGACAATACGCAGTTAAGAAAAAAATACTTAGAAAGAGCCAATAAAAGCATAGAGCGACTTGATTTTATTGTTAAAGACTTAGACCTAATTTCTAAACTAGAGTCTGGCATGCAACTCAAATATGAATCTTTTAATATTATCAAGCTTATCAATGGTGTTTTTGATATGCTTGAGCTAAAAGCCAGAAAGCGCAATATTGTGATGACTTTTGATGATACCTATGAATTTCCATTATTGGTTAGAGCAGATATTGAAAGAATTGAGCAGGTATTGATCAATTTAATTGCCAACTCGATTAACTATGGTAAAGATAACGGTATAACTTCTGTAGGCATTCAATCATACTCAAAAACACAATTTATGGTAAGTATCTCTGATAATGGTCTCGGTATCAGTGAAGAAAATATTCCAAGGCTATTCGAACGGTTTTATCGTGTAGATCATAGTAGGTCTAGAGACCAAGGAGGTTCTGGCTTGGGGTTAGCTATTGTAAAACATATCGTAGAGGCCCATCATCAAAAAATTAAAGTTGAAAGTAACCCAGGTCAAGGCTCTACCTTTTCTTTTACCATTCAAAAGGTATTATAATTTTTGCAGTATCATTTTATGATTATTTAAAATTCCAATGTTAAGTTAATGTTAAGTTAATGTTTATTTTAGGTAAATTTTTATTATATTTGGTTAACTTAAATTTTAAAAAACTGCTATTATGAAACAGATTATCGTAACTTTTCTCTTAATATTTGTAACATCTTTTGCATTTGCTCAAGAAAAAGAACCAACCTTTGAAAAACAAGACGACTTGGTAAAGGCAACCTATTACTTTGATAACGGAGCTGTGAAAGAAGTGGGGTACTTTAAGGGTGATAAACTACATAGCAAATGGATATCATATAACAAAAAGGGCGAAAAAATTACGGTTGCCAACTATAACATGGGTAAAAAAGATGGTACTTGGTATATCGTGCAAAACGATTCTGTTAAAAAGTTGATTTACAAAGACAATAAGCTTATTGATGTAGAAAATACTCAAGGGAGTAATTTACCTTTTATCTAAAAAGTGTAAAATCAAAACTATTGGTCAAAACTGTTGGCTTATAAGTGTCAAAACCTTTATAATTAGGCAGTTTATTTTTTAATCTCTCTACATTAAAATCGTGCTGTTTAAAAAATGGTACGATTTTTTGTTGGTCTAAATACTTGGCCAAGTACTGTTGTTCGTATTGACTTGGTGTAGGTATAAAACATGCCTTAGCTCTCATGCGGTATAAATCCATTATTGTTGAATATCCCGATCTAGAAATAACACAATGACTTTGTGCAATGAGCTTTTCTAATAAATGCATTAATACATAATTGTAAATCGTAATATTGCCCCTTGTTTCTTTTTTAATCTCACCATCAATACACCCTTTTATCACAACCACACTCTCCTTACGGTTATCAAAAACTGATAACATTTCTTTTTCTAAATATGACCTTTGCGGTTCTGGCCCCGATAAAATTATCAAATACTCATACTTTTTTTCCTCCTTATGCCAACGTAATCTACTTAGAGCTCCTACATACTTTATCAATTGGTTTGGCAGATGGGCGTGACCTAAATGGCCCGATAAGTTTCTTGAGCCCTTAATATCTGGTACCCAAACCTCATCATAATTTCTTAAATGCTTTTGGTGTAGTTTGCTACTTAGCCATGTTGTAAGTCCCGAGTGTACATTTAACTGATGGGTGAGATAAATAGAGGGTATTTGATTGTGATACACCCCAAATCGGTTATCAGAAATAATACCGTGAATCTTCTCATGTGTCACCACTTTTTCGATGACACTTTTTTCTTGCCTTATCGCTTTTAAAATTCGAGGTACCTGCTTAAAAAAATGCCAGTGTAGTAAACCCTTCTTTGGATATGTAATGCTGTAGGAAGGCAATGTCAACGTTCTAAGCTCTGGAAATTCCTTTTGTAATAATAGTAAAGCTGCACCGTCTGACGCTATGATAGGCTCAAAACCTTGACGTATTAATGCCTGAATAATTGGAATACATCTTGTTGCGTGCCCTAAACCCCAGTTTAACGGTGCAACAATAACTTTATTCATACATCAATATTTTTATAGGTCGAAACCTAAATCACGTCTAAAATTCATTTGATCGAAGTGAATCTTTTCTATGCTATTATAAGATTTTTCTAAGGCCAATCGAAATCCTTCACCATAAGAGGTTACAGCTAAAACTCTACCGCCATTGGTGACCACTTTATTATTTTTCACTGTAGTCCCAGCATGAAATAGTACAGAATCTTCAACTTTATCTAGCCCTTTTATTTCATTTCCTTTAGCATAGGCTTCTGGATATCCTCCAGCCACTAACATTACCGTAGTGGCATATCTATCATCAATATCAAGTTTATATTGATGTAGTTTTTTAAAATAGGTTGCCAAAAGTAATTCTAAGAAATCTGATTTGATTCGTGGTAATACCACCTCTGTCTCAGGATCTCCCATTCTTACATTATATTCAATCACATAGGGTTCGTTATTAACTTTAATAAGCCCTATAAAAATAAACCCAACATAAGGTATTTTATCCTTCTTTAGTCCCTCAATTGTTGGCTTAATCACCCGGTTTTCCACTTTCTTTAAAAAGGTATCATCTGCAAAAGGCACAGGTGAAATTGCTCCCATACCCCCGGTGTTTAATCCTGTATCACCTTCACCTATTCTTTTATAATCTTTAGCATTGGGTAAAACCACATAATCTTCACCATTAGTTAACACAAAAGAACTCAACTCAATGCCATCAAGAAATTCTTCAATCACTACTTTAGCACTTGCTGTTCCAAATTTTTGATGGCCCAGCATCTCTTTAAGTTCTTGTTTTGCCTCCGCCAAATCGTTTAAAATCAATACCCCTTTTCCGCCAGCTAATCCGTCTGCCTTAAGTACGTAGGGTGCTTTTAAACTTTCTAAAAAGGCATAGCCTTGGTCGATATTATCGATGGTAAAACTCTGGTATTTTGCAGTGGGAATATCATGTTTTGCCATGAATTCTTTAGCAAACTCTTTGCTTCCTTCTAGTTGAGCTGCAAATTTTTGAGGCCCAATCACCGGAATGTGTCTTAAGGTATCATCCGCTAAAAAAAAATCATGAATTCCTCTTACTAACGGATCTTCTGGACCAACCACAACCAGGTCTATTCTATGGTTAAGAGCCGCTGTTTTTATCGCATCAAAATCATTAACATTCATCTCGATATTCTCACCAATCTCTGCTGTACCAGCATTACCAGGAGCAATAAATAATTTAGACAGATGTTTACTTTGTGCAATTTTCCAAGCAAAAGCACATTCTCTACCTCCAGATCCTAAAATAAGTACATTCATGAATTTCTTTTATTTTAAGAGGCAAAAATACGGTTTTCTATTGTTAATCTAAATAGATTCTGTGGCTTATCTCGATTTTTATACCTGTTCAAATATTTGTTGTAATATTTTTTGAGTGATGGCGTATGTAGGTCTAACCCCAGAAGCACCTAAACCTCCAGAAGCCAAAGTGCTTCCGGTTTCTAAAGGATTATCTGAAGCGTAATAGGCATATCTTACTTTAACATCTTTACGGATATTACCCCTGATTTGAGAGGCAGACTGAATGGCCTTTTGGTAATGTGCACCCTCCATTTCTAACCCAATAACCTGCCAGGTAGAATTGTAGAAAAACTCTAGAATATCTCTGTTTTGCAGTGAGGTTCCTAAAACAGTAACCATAGAGCCTTGTAGTACTTTAACCCCGCTATTTTTTAAATCTTCAACAGAGAGTTCGTTTTTAAATGGGTAGTTATCTGCTGTACCTTCAAAAATATGGGCCGTGGGTATCATAATATCACCTTTTCCTCCTTCTAAAATACCAGCTTTCCCCATGATCGATACCGATACAACATTAAGATGAATTTTGTCTTGTGATGGCAATGTATAAGGTTTTAAGAGCTCATCCATAGTTTCATAGGCCTGTTCTCCAA
>JAUIJW010000006.1 GCA_030431085.1 Bacteroidia bacterium | reverse complement strand
CAGTGACTAAAAAAATCACTGCTTATTAAATTAATGTTATGTATTATTGAGAAAAGTAGCCAATTAATTAGCCCCCAAAATCGTCAAACCTTATGTTTTCATCTGGGATACCAAAATCCTCGCCCATCTTCTGTACGGCCACGTTCATCATAGGTGGGCCACAGAAATATAATTCAATATCTTCTGGTGCATCATGAATCGATAAATATTGATCTATTACGGCTTGGTGTACAAATCCTAAGAAACCATCTCCAGACTCATCATGAATATCTTTTTTCTCTTTCCAATTATCTTCTTCAAGAGGCTCTGATAACACTACGTAGAACTTAAAGTTTGGAAACTCTTTTTCCAAATCTCTAAAATGATCCATGTAAAACAGCTCGCGTTTAGATCTACCACCATACCAATATGTTACTTTTCTACCGGTTTGAAGGGTTTTAAATAAGTGATATAAGTGAGAACGCATTGGTGCCATACCAGCTCCACCACCTACATATAACATTTCTGCCTCAGACTCATTGATAAAGAATTCACCGTATGGTCCAGACACAATAACCTTATCTCCTGGTTTTTTACTAAATATATACGACGACGCAACTCCAGGGTTTACATCCATCCAACCGTTTTTAGCACGATCCCATGGCGGTGTAGCAATTCTTACATTAAGCATAATTTCACGACCTTCTGCAGGATAAGAAGCCATAGAGTAAGCTCTTTCTACAGTTTCGGTATTCTTCATCTTCAATGGCCATAAATTAAATTTATCCCATTCAAGTTTAAACTTTTCAGGTTCACCAGGATGCTCATCCGGATGCGCAGTAATATCTATATCGGCATAGTTAACCTCTGTATTTGGTATTTCAATTTGGATATAACCTCCAGGTTTATAATCCATATCTTCTGGTAACTCTACCACAAATTCTTTAATAAATGAGGCCACGTTATAATTTCTTACTACGGTAGCTTCAAATTTCTTAATACCAAAAATTTCTTCTGGTACCGTTATTTTCATATCTTCTTTTACCTTTACTTGACAACCCAAACGAGCTCCCGCAGCCAATTCTTTTCTAGTAAAGTTTGGAACTTCTGTTGGTAAAGGTTCTCCACCACCTTCTAATACATGGCATTCGCACTGCAAACAGGTACCACCACCACCGCAAGCAGACGGTAAAAATATTTTTTCATTTCCTAAAGTAGTTAATAGGGTACTTCCTGTATCAACCTCTATTTCTTTTTCATCGTTAATTAATATTTTCACTTTACCTGATGGTAATAATTTTGCTTTGGCGACCAATAATACAGTTACCAATATGAGTATTAATACTAGTGAAAAAACGATACTTGCTACAATTGCATTCATTCTTTATTGTTTGTTCTGCTGTGATTATAATTTTATTCCTGAAAAACTCATAAAGGCAATGGCCATTAAACCTGTAATGATAAATGTAATACCAAGTCCTTTTAACGGTTTAGGCACATTTGAATATGATATTTTTTCTCTAATAGAAGCTATAGCTAAAATGGCTAAAAACCAACCGATACCAGAACCTAATCCGTATACAGCTGATTCTGTAACCGTAATAAAGTTCTTTTGCTGCATAAATAACGATCCTCCTAAAATTGCACAGTTTACAGCAATAAGAGGTAAAAATATTCCTAAAGCACTGTACAATGCTGGTGCGAATCTTTCTACAATCATTTCAACCAACTGCACCATTGAGGCAATTACAGCAATAAACATGATAAAGCTTAAAAAACTTAAATCGATATTAGCATATTCTGGCCCTAGCCAAACTAAAGCACCTTCTCTTAAAATATAAGTGTCTAGCAAATAGTTTACAGGAACTGTTATGGTCAATACAAATATTACTGCGGCACCTAAACCAACAGCTGTTTTTACAGTTTTTGAAACTGCTAGGTATGAGCACATTCCTAGAAAATAGGCAAAGACCATATTATCTATAAAGATGCTACGTACAAATAAACTTCCTAATACTTCCATGGGATAATTTTTATATAGATAATTCTAAATTAGTCTTCAATTAATTTTCTGTTCTTTGATCTTTGGAACCAAATTAGGATTCCAACAGTTATTAACGCCATTGGCGATAACATCATAAACCCATTATTTTCATAACCCAAATGGTAAAGTCCTGTAGATTCTGCCACCGTCTTCGCCTTATGTCCTAAAACTTCATAGCCCATTAATTTTCCAGAGCCTAATAGTTCTCTAAAAAACGCTACAACAATTAAAATTACAGCATAACCAATAGTATTACCTATACCATCTAGAATAGATTTCCAAGGGCCATTACCCAAGGCAAAAGCCTCAAACCGACCCATAATAATACAATTCGTAATAATTAAACCTACAAAAACGGAAAGTTCTTTACTCACATCATAAGCATAAGCCTTTAACACCTGATCTACTAAAATCACAAGGAAAGCTACAATAATTAATTGCACAATAATTCTAATTCTATTCGGAATTAGATTTCTTAATAAAGACACTATAAGGTTACCAAATACCAATACAAACATTACGGCTATAGACATTACAATAGCAGGTTTCAATTGCACCGTAATGGCCAGAGCAGAACAAATTCCTAATACCTGTACAGTAATTGGGTTATCATCATTTAAGGGATCTAATAATAGTCTTTTGTTTTTTTGTGAAAACAATGCTTCTTTTTCGCTTGCCATAATTAATTGTTTTTAAAATATGGTAAATAATTTCTTAATCTCTCATCTAACATAGCCGTTATACCGTCTGATGTAATGGTTCCACCAGAAATTGCATCTACTCCATGTTGATCTCCAGAAGGCGCACCGCCTTTTACTGCTTTTACTGATACAAAGTTACCGCTCTCATCAAATATTGTTTTTCCGATGTATTGATCTTCGTACCAAGATTGGTTAATCTCTGCACCTAAACCAGGAGTTTCTCCTTTGTGATCAAATGAGGCGCCTACAATAGTGTTTTCATCATCCGCTAAGGCAATGTATCCCCAAATGGCATCCCAAAGACCAGCACCATACAAAGGCACCACATAAAACTTTTTACCATCTTTTTCGGCAATATAAATTGGGTAACGTTGATCGTTTTTATCTTTGGCTAATTCTTTCTTTAAATCAATAGCAAAGGCATCTGTGTTTTCATCTACCGAACCATCTGACTTTAAGGCCAATTTTTCTTTAACAAACTCTTCAAATGTATTAGAGGCTTCTGTTCTATCTACATCTACACCAATAGTAGAAAGAATATTTTGCATTTTTTCATTCCTAACGTTCTCTGCCTGTATAGGCTTTAATGTAGTGGCTGTAAATGCTAGTGCTGCGGCTACTACAATAACCATTACAATGGCAAAAATAAATGTATATGCGTTACTATTTCTATCCATAATGTCTTATGCTTTTACTTTAAGTAATCTCTTTTTTCTCTTTTTAACGTTTGCCTGAATCACATAATGGTCAATGGTAGGTGCAAATACGTTCATAAATAGAATCGCCATCATCATACCTTCTGGAAGTGTTGGGTTAACTACTCTAATCAATATGGCCATTAATCCTATGATAAACCCATAGATCCATTTTCCTTTATTAGTTTGTGCGGCCGATACAGGGTCTGTCGCCATAAAAACCAATCCGAAAGCAAAACCTCCTACTAATAAATGTTGCCACCAAGGGAAGTTAAACAACTCATTGGTTGTACTACCTATAGCATTTAATAACAATCCCATAAGGGCACCTCCAATTAATGTGGAAAGCATAATTCTCCAACTTCCTATACCCGTAATTAATAGAATTGCAGCGCCTATTAAAATCATTAACACCGATGTTTCTCCAATAGATCCTGGTATAGTACCAATAAACATATCTATTACACTTGTTGTTGGTACTTGATTGGCGCCTAAGGTTCCTAAGATGGTTTCGCCCGACACACCATCGGCCACAGAATCTGCAACCCAAACGGTATTACCAGACATATAAGGTGCATAAGAAAACAAAGCAAAAGCTCTTGCTACTAAGGCTGGATTTAGAATGTTCATTCCGGTACCACCAAATGCTTCTTTACCTATAATAACCGCAAATACTACTGATATGGCTAACATCCATAACGGTAAATCTATAGGCATAATCATTGGGATTAATAATCCTGTAACCAGGTATCCCTCATTTACTTCATGCCCTCTAAAAATAGCATAGGCAAATTCTATAGCTAGACCTACACCATACGAAACGATAAGCATCGGTAAAAATCTCACCAATCCAAAAAGAAAGTAGTCCATAAATCCTTGACCCGCTCCCATATTTTGGTATCCAATATTCCAAATACCAAAAAGTAGTGCTGGCATTAGGGCAATTACCACAGTAATCATAACCCTTTTTAAATCAACGCCATCTCTAATATGAGCACCTCTTTTGGCAGTATGATTTGGCACAAAAAGTAATGTATCTATACCATTAAACGCTGGTGCATACTTTTCTAACTTACCTCCTTTTTCAAAGTGAGGTTTAAATTTATCTAATTGTGTTCTTAAAAATTTCATTAACCTACTTCTTTAATCATTAAATCAAGTCCTTTACGGATAATTTCTTGTGCTTCAATTTTTGATGGGCTGATAAAATCTATCAAACCAAAATCTTCTGGAGCGACTTCATAAATACCATAGTTTTCCATTTTCTCAATATCTTCAACCATTGTCGCTTTTAACAGCTGCATCGGATAGATATCAATTGGCATTACTTTTTCCATAGAACCTGTAACCACAAAAGCTCTTTCCTCTCCATTTAAATTAGTATCTAAATCAAATTCTTTATTGGCCTTTAAGAAGGATAATGACGTTCTTGACATTGAAAATCTATCATTTCCAACAAATGGTAACCATCCTAAAAATCTATATTGATTGCCTTCTGGGATAACCGAAACTAAATCGTCATAATAACCAATAGGATCTTGAAGAGTCACAGTCTCACCAGTTAGTGGGTTACCACTAATTATTCTATGATTGCCCTCTAAAAGTTTATCGGCTACCAAATCGGCCACCTGTGCTCCTAGAGTAACACTATAATATTGAGGATTTTTTACACGAGAACCTGCTAAAGCAACTACACGTTGCGGATCAAACTTTCCGTTTAACAATAATGACCCAATAGCAGCTACATCTTGCGGGTTAACCACCCAAACTCTATCTCCTGAATTGATAGGATCTATTTTTGAGATTTGAACGCCAACGTTACCTGCTGGATGCTTGCCCGTAACTTGATGAATTTCTACACCTTTAACTGTATTAAAAAAAGAAGCGCTATCGCCATTAAATGACAGATGCACTTTACCTTCTGTTAATTTTGTTAGAGTATCAACCCCAGCTTGAAAATCTTTCTCTTTCCCTTTTAGAGCAAACTCATGAGATGCAGCTAACGGCGCCGTGGCATAGGCTGAAATAAAGATTGCTTTTGGCGTATCTTCAGGACTGGCAACCACATCGTAAGGTCTTTGTTTGATAAAAGGCCAACATCCTGCTTCTAACAAAAGATCTTTCACTTCTTGCGTTGACAATTTATCAATTGACTGCACACCAAAATCTCTAAATGAATCTTCTTGATTTGCTAAAATCTTTACAGATAATATTTTTCTTTTCGCTCCACGAACTATGTCTTTAATCTCACCGCTTACCGGTGAAACAAATTTCATTTTATCGTTATTTTTTGCGAAAAATACAGTATCTCCAGCTTGCACTTTATCTCCAACTCTTAAAGCCATTTTAGGAGTAATACCGTGGAAATTAGGAGGATTTATAGCAAATATTTTAGAGCGATTAATAGAAGATAAATTTAATTGAGCCCTTCCTTTTAGCTTAATCGATAAGCCTTTTTTAATTTTAATGCCTGTAGACATAATTTGCTTTAATTAATTTAATTTTCTTTACTGTCAATGGTTTAAATACTAGACGAATAAACAAGAAAGTCAGATTTTCCTTAACAGAGTGCAAATTTAGTAATAAATACGATAATTTTACCCATATATTTTACATTTATTTGCATAAACTTAAGGGGGTTAAGTTATACATTCATTATCAAGAAAATACTATCTTTAGGTTTGTTTATTTATTTTAGTTACTCAAATTACATGATTAATTTCTCTTTTTTACCAAAACTTACTTGTTTTTTTCTTTTAGTAACTCTTCACTATACAGCGAACGCACAGAATGCTACCATCATTGACCCACCGCCGTACATTAAAACGGTTCAGCTTCATAACAATGTTAATGATAACTACACTCCAATCATTGCTCTAGGTGAAGCATTATATTTTTCATTCGATGATATTAATGCTAATGAAGTCTATTATTCATATCGTATTGATCATTGTGATTATAATTGGAATATTTCTAATCTTGTTTCTACAGAGTATATGACAGGCTATCGTGAAGACCGTATTAGAAATTACACCAATTCATTTAATACGCTTCAAGGCTACACACATTATAAATTAAAAATTCCTAATGAGAATAATAGAATAACTAAAACTGGAAATTACATTATTTCTGTATTAGATGAAGACTATAATGTGGTTTTCAACAGGAGATTTATCATTTACCAGCCCAGAGTACAAGTAGCGGTTACAGCCCATAGAACAACCGAGGTTACTCACATCAATCAAAAACAATCTGTACAATTTAAAATACATCATCCTAACATTCAGTTTAATGATCCTGTACGAGAAATAAAGGTAGCTATTTATCAAAACGGCGATTGGAATTCTGTAATTAAGAACATCCCTCCCAAATACATTCAAAACAATTTAATGCTATATAATTACCCTGATGAAATATCCTTTTGGGCGGGCAATGAATATCTATATTTTGATACCAAAGAAATACGAAATGCAACTAACAATGTATTCAAATCGGTCTTAAATAATATTTTCGACACCTACTTATACACCAATGAATTTAGGGCCAATAGGCCTTACACCTTTTACCCCGATATTAATGGTAATTTTGTTGTACGAACCATAGATGCAGAAGATTCTGCCACCGAAGCTGATTATTCATGGGTTCATTTTTCTTTAGAAAATAACTTAGAAATAGGTTCAGATCCAATTTATGTATACGGCAGTTTTAACGATTGGAAAATTGGACCAGAAAATCAACTCAATTATAACAAGCGTACCAATACTTATGAAGGTAAAATATTATTTAAACAAGGGTTTTACAATTATAAATTTGTAAGTGCTAAAAACGTCCTTGAAATTCAACCCAATAAAATTTGCGGCTCTTTCTACCAAACCGAAAATGATTATATTGTTTTAGTCTATTACAGACCTTTTGGCAGTCGTTACGATCAAGTAATTGGTTATGGCCAAGCCAAGTCTGATCGTCTCAACAACTAGTATTACCTAGTCATAGCCTGTAAATATCTATTATTTTTATTAACTTTAAACCATAAACCTTTAGCACTCATGAAAAAGTTAATCTGCCTATTTTTAGCTCTTGGTTTGAGTATTTCAAGTATTGCACAAACCGGTACCGATAAAAAAATGTCGAAAAAGGAGAAAGCTGCACAAGAATTTTCTAAGACGAAAGCCTTGGTAGAAACTTCTAATTTTGATTTTGAAGCAGAATGGGCCAACCCCATGAGAGGAGCAAGAATTAATCTGATTTCTACCCCTAATTTTTTCAGATTGAGAGATCAGCATCTGCATGTGGAAATGCCTTATTATGGCCAGGCACAGTTAGTAAGCTCAAGTATGTTTAAAGGTGATGGCGGTATTATATATAAAGGAGATATTGTAGATCTTAAATCTAAAATTAACGAAAAGAAGCAAAAAATAATTCTCCGTTTCAAAACCAAAGAATCTGAAGAGGCTTATAATTTTATCTTAACCATCTTTAAAAATGGAAATTCTAGCTTAAATATTTCAAGTAGCATGAGGGATAATATTGGCTATGATGGAAAAATTTCTAAACCCAAATCAGATAAAGATTAGCTTTTATTTCTCCATAGCATTCCAGCCCTGGGCAATAATTTCAATTTTTTGATTAGCCCTGGTAATTAAATGAGCGCCTTCTTTTTCTGGGGTAATAAATCCTATTACCGTGAAATTAGGATTACCTTTAATTTTATCATAATCTTCTTGATTAATCGTAAAAAGCAGCTCATAATCTTCGCCTCCATTTAAGGCAATTGTTGTGCTATCCAAATTTAATTCCTCACAGGTACTGATGACTTGCTGGTCTAAAGGGATTTTATTCTCATATAACTGACAGCCCACTTTTGACTGTTGACAGAGATGAAGTATTTCTGATGACAAGCCATCAGAAATATCAATCATTGATGTAGGTTTTACTTCTAACTCTTTCAATATTTTTACTACATCTTTTCTTGCCTCTGGCTTTAACTGCCTCTCCACCAAATAAGTGTAATTCTCTAATTCTGGTTGCGCGTTAGGGTTAACTTCAAACACCTGTTTTTCACGCTCTAAAATCTGAAATCCTAAATATGCGGCTCCTAAATCACCCGTAACGACTAATAAATCATTAGGTTTTGCACCGTTTCTATACACCACATCTTTTTGCTCTACATCACCAATAGCGGTTACACTAATAAGCATTCCTTTAGTTGAAGAGGTGGTGTCTCCACCAACTAAATCTACTTGATACATTTTACAAGCCAAGTGAATCCCTGCATATAATTCTTCTAACGCCTCTACAGGAAACCTGTTAGACACTGCAATAGAAACCGTAATCTGTTTTGCAATTCCGTTCATAGCATAAACATCAGACAAATTAACCATTACAGCTTTATAACCCAAATGCTTTAATGGCATATAACTTAAATCAAAATGCACTCCTTCTATCAATAAATCTGTAGTAACTAATGTTTGTTTCTCTTTATAGGAGATTACTGCACAATCGTCTCCCACACCTTTAATTGTTGACTTATGATGTAACTTAACCTGCTTGGTTAAATGGTTAATGAGTTTAAATTCTCCTATATCCGATAAAGGTGATCTTGATTCGTCTTTGTTTTCTAACATGCTGCAAAATTAGGTCATTTAAAGTATTTAAACCAATCTACCTTAGAATTCTTGAGGCAAAATACTTAAATTTATAACCTTTAATTAACCTTAAAAAAGCATCATTCGATTCTATGAAAAAACTTTCGTTATCAACTAAAGTTCTTATTGGCGTTATTTTAGGCATTATTTTAGGCTTATTATTTGGTGATCATGTCGGGTGGCTTTCAATACCTGGAGATATTTTTATTGGCCTATTACAGATGACTGTGCTGCCATATATTATGTTTTCACTAATTGTTAATATAGGTAGGCTATCTATGGATACAGGGAAAAAAATTGTTAAAAACGGACTCATTTTTTTAGCACTTTTGCTTTCCTTAGGTATACTATATTTATTTATTCTCCCCTTGGCTTTCCCTCAATGGGGAAGTGGTAGCTTCTACAGCAGTGACTTCGTTCAAGAAAGTCCGCCATTTGATTTTGTAAAACTTTACATTCCTGCCAACCCCTTTGAATCTATGAGTAACAACATTGTACCTGCAGTAGTTATGTTTAGTATTTTTATTGGTTTAGGTGTAATGAAGTTACCTCAAAAAGAAACTCTACTTAAACCCTTAGATATTTTAACAACTGGGCTAAATGAAGTCAATAAAATGGTCGTTAAAATTACACCTCTTGGGGTGTTTTGTATTGCCGCTGGGGTGGTAAGCAAATTAAGCTGGTCTGATTTAAGTAGGTTACAAGGTTATCTGTTAGTGTATCTGTTAGCAGTGATATTGATGACCTTTGTTATATTACCATACATCATTTCAATTTTTACCCCCTATTCTACTAAAACCATTTTTAGAATCACCAAATCTACGTTGATCACCATTTTTGCTACTGGTAAAATCATTGTGGTTTTTCCTCAACTTATCGAGAATATTAAAGAGATTTTAAAGTCTCAAGATCGGGATACTGATGTTGCTAAAGCTGAAGTTGACATTATCATGCCCTTGGCATATCCATTTCCAAATCTGGGTACATTTATGATATTTATATTTGTACCGTTTGCCGCTTGGTACTCTGGCGAAGCCTTGCAGTTACTAGAGTTTCCTATTTTTTTAAGTTCCACACTTTTGAGTAGCTTTGTGGCTCCTATTACAGGGTTACCCTTTAGCTTAGATCTACTCTCTATTCCTAGAGAAACATTTCAATTATTTGTTGTATCTACAGTATTAACAGATAGAATTAGGGTTGTACTAGGTGCCTTTCATTTAATTACGCTTACCATTCTTACTATCTCTGCTACAAATGGTTTTATTAAACTTAGAAAAAGAAAATTTACAAAGGCTCTAATTGTTACTGCACTGGTTACGGTGGTCTCTATTTATGGATTACAACTTTTACTCAAAAAAAGCATGAGTAATATCCCTACCAATGAAGAGATTATTAATAGAGTTTCTTTAATATCTGATGAACAACCTTATAAAATCTTAGATTATTCACACAAAATAAGGTCTAAAGCTTGGCGCAATGAAAACACTTTAAGTAGAATTAATAGGCTTAATACGATAAGAGTTGGCTATTATCCTAACTCTATTCCGTTTGCATTCATTAATAAAGATAGTGCCTTGGTGGGCTATGGCATAGACTTAGCACACCAACTGGCTAAAGATCTTAAGGCATCTATAGAGTTTGTACCAATAGCTAAAGGTGAATTAGTAAATAGTGTTAAGCATAAGAAAGTAGATATTATCATGTCTGATATCTTCCTTTCAAGTGAATATGCCGCTCTTATGGAATTATCAAAACCATATCTTAACATCTCTCTTGCTTTGCTAACTAAAAAAGACAACACAAATTTTGACACGTACGATAATGCCGTTCAGTTAGACACCTTTAACTTATCGTATTTTGAAAGACCCGAAATTGCTCAAGAATATCTTACATATTTCCCCAAAGGTAATGCTATAAAAATTGATGATTACGATCAAATTTTTGACGATGTAGATAGTGCATTTATCAAAGTAGATTCTATTAAAATAGACGCTCATTTAACCAGTGCCGAAAGAGCTGCGGCTATCACCGTAGTCTATCCTGGGTTTAAGGTGGTCAATCCCTTGCCTTACCACGTAAATAATGCCTTGGTTTTTCCTATTGTACAAGATTTAGTCTGGAGGCGCTATATCGACAATTGGATCGACTTTAGAACTCACGATGGTGTATTTCAGCGCATTTACGATCAATGGATCTTAGGTAAAGAGTACAAAAAACATCAAAAACCATGGAGTGTTTACGATAATATTATCTTACCCAAACTAAATGAGAAAGATTTAAATAATACGGTTACAAATTAGTATGTTTAGAGTTCACCCAATCATTAGTCAGGCCTACCAAAAGGCTCATAAAATAACGATTAATGAAAAATCTAAACTCATTTTCATGAGCGATATCCATAAAGGTGATAATAGCTATGCAGATGATTTTAGAAACAATATGAAAATTTACCATCACGCCTTAGAGCACTATTTAAAACAAGAATTTACTTATATTGAGCTAGGCGATGGCATTGAACTCTGGGAAAACAAATCTTTTAAACCCATTTACAAAACCTATAAAAACACTTTTGAGCTACTCAAACAATTTAATCGCAAAAAAAGATTGTATTTAATTTGGGGTAATCATGACATGGAGTTTAGAGATCCTATTTTTGTAGAGCAGATCTTACTTAACTTCTTCACGCCCCAAAACATTGCAGTTAAAGAAGAGCTTTTTGATTTAAAATATTACGAAAGCATACTGCTCAATATTGAAGGTACCAATAAAAATATTTTTGCACTACATGGTCACCAGGCAGATTATATGAATTATAAACATTGGAAATTTAATCGTTTTTTTGTGCGCCATTTCTGGAAATATATGCAACGCCATTTTGGCATTAAAGACCCTACTAGTCCGGCAAAAAACTATCGAGAACTCATTAAAGTAGAGAGAAAATTATGCGACTGGATTGTAAAAAACAATCAACAAATGATCATTTGTGGCCATACTCATCGTCCAAGGTTTCCAGCTGCTGGAGACATTCCATTATTTAATGACGGTAGTTGCGTGCATCCAAAATCTATCATCGGTATAGAAATTAAAAATTTAGAAATAGCCTTAATTAAATGGCATTTAGAATTAAAAAGTGACCATCCTAAAATTATTAAGACAATTTTAGAAGGACCAGTACCGTTAAAGATGTATCTATAATGTAAACACTTATGAAAAAACAGTACATTTTTGCTTTATTGAGCCTATTTTTTATTCATACCTCGGCTTATACTCAAAAAAACCTAAATAAAGGTAAAGCATTAGACAAGGAATATTATACCGAGATTGCTTTTGAGTATCTTAAAGGAAAGATCATTATTCCGGTAGTTATCGAAGGAGTTACTTATCGATTTTTACTAGATACTGGTGCCCCAAACTTAATCACCTCTAAACTAAAAAACAGCATCAAAACCAGAGCTCTTAAAACCAATATCGTACGAGATGCAAATAACAAAAAGCGCACCATGAAAGTAGTATCTATTCCAAGACTTACTTTGGGCGAGATTACCTTTAAAAACATACCAAACCTAGTTTATGAGCTAGATGAAAATATTATTTTCGATTGCTTTGATATTGATGGTTTTATTGGCAGTAATTTATTACGCAACTCTGTTCTACATATTAATTTAGATAAAAAAATAATTGCTATTACTAATAAAATTGACACTATAGATGCCAAATTTGATGATGGTATACCTATGACCTTAGTGGGCAATCAAAAAAGTCCATATATTCCTATTCAACTAAAAGGTCATAAAACAGCCAAAGAAAGTTTATTATTTGATACTGGCATGCCAGACCTATATGATTTAAGTATTAAAACCTATAAAAAAATTAAGCCACACCACATCCTTAATAATGTAAGTTCTGGGGTTGGCACTAGTAGCATTAGCTTGTTTGGTAATGCGAACAATAATAAGCATTTGAGAGGTTTTATACCAGAATTTCATGTGGCAAACATGACATTCAAAAATGTCGCCACTCAAACTACAGTAGATAATCATTCAAGAGTGGGTACAGGGTTATTGGCACATGGTGATGTAACTTTAAACTTTGAAGGCAAAAGGTTTTATTTTCACCCTAAAGGGAAGAATACGGTTGTAGATGTCAATGAAAAACTATTTGGTATTTCAACCACGATGATAAAAAATAAAATTGCAGTAGGCATTGTTTGGGATAATACTTTGAAGGGCAAAATTAAGTCTGGCGACCAGATTCTTAGTATTAATAATATCGATTATACTAAAATTCCTTATTGTAATTTTGTAACCAAACCTTCTATTTTTAAAGATACAGATACGCTTCATATAGTTTACAAAAACAAAGAAGGTTTAGCCAAAGAGCTTACCTTAATCAAAGAATAATCTTAAGTTAACAGCGTGGCTTTTCGAGCTGTCGATCATACATCACTATGCTTCCTGCCACAGCAACGTTTAGGCTTAAAACAGATTTAAACTGCACTAAATGGTGTGATTTTTCTATAGCCAAATTAGACAATCCATGATCTTCTGCGCCAAGTAAATAAACACAGCGTCTTGGATGATGAAAACTCTCTAAGTCCACAGCTTTTTCACTTTTTTCTACCCCCACGATACGCGCTCCTTTTGGTAGATGTTCATAAAAATCTTCAAAGGTTTTATAATGAAAATACGGCATTGCTTTAACTGCATTATGAGTATCACAGGCCTGTTTGGCATATCGATTACCAATACTAAAAATAAAATTGGCACCCATATTTTGGGCAGATCGCCATAATACTCCAAGGTTTTCTGGTGTTTTACCATTTAAAATTCCAATACCAAAAAACTCATTTTTAAAGTTATCAATCATAAAACAAAACTATAAATTTTAACTATATTTGATTCATTAACACCCCCGAAATCGATTTGAAGTTGATGAAAAGAGTTGAGCTATTTGAGTTTGAAGATTGTTCTTGGTTTCCTAGTTCCTTAAGAGCTTATTTAACTAATTTAATTATTGTGCTACAGCAATTATTAGGGGTAGATAAAGCTCTCTCAGCTTTTTTATCTAAAATTTTAATAGATCAAAATCTTGAAAAAATAGTCGATTTAGGTTCAGGTTCTGGTGGTGTTATGCCTCTCGTTTTAGAACAAATTAAATCTAACCCAAAACTCACCAATATAACGCTTAATCTTACCGACAAGTTCCCTAATAAGCAAGTAATCAAAAAGTACCAAGAGCATCCATCTATTAGCTATTCAAACAAGTCTGTAGATGCAGAAGAGTTTGAACAAATACCTAAGGGATTAAAAACGATGATTAATTGTTTTCATCATATGCCACCAAATAAAGCTAAGAAAATACTGGCATCAGCTTCAGCACATCAACAACCTATTTTCATTTACGAGTTAAGCGACAACAAAATACCTTTTTTACTATGGTGCTTGTTTTTACCTATTTCTATTATTATCATGATTATTATGGTACTGTTAATGACTCCTGCAGTTAAATCATTGAGTTTAAAACAAATTGCTTTAACCTACATCATACCAATTATTCCCATTTTTTATGCTTGGGATGGTCAAGCCTCCTCTCAAAGAATTTATGCTTTGACAGATTATGACCTCCTACTAAAAGATATAGAACCTCATCCACATTATCAATGGAGTAAAGGCGTTGTAAAAAAAGAAAATCAAAAAGTAGTTGGAACTTATTTAATAGGCCTCCCGAAAGTTTAAATTACAATCGGCGTTCCTTCTGTATTTGCTCATAGGCCTTCTGAACTTCTCTAAATTTGTCTTCTGCGCCTTTAACGTGTTCTGGGCCCAAATTTTGTAATTTATCTGGATGGTATTTTTTTACCATTTTACGATAGGCTTTTTTCACTTCATCATTCGTTGCAGTTTTATCTATTTCCAAAATTTTATAGGCGCTATTAACCTCTTTGTAAAACATTGCTTTAATCGATTCGAAATCTGAATGGTTTATATTTAAATATCCTGCAATTGTCTGTATTTTTTGCATTTCCTTTTTGGTCACATTACCATCAGAACGCGCTACGTTAAACAAAAAATGAAGCAATTGCAGACGAGCTGCATGATTCATATTTTGGTTAATTTGCCTACAAACTTGTGGTGTAGAAATATTGTTTTCTTTAATTATACCTTTAAATAACTTGAATGCTCGCTCTGCTCTTTTCTTACCATACATCCCTATAAAAGAGCTCCTTACAAAACTTAACTCCCTTCTATCAACACTACCATCAGATTTTATCACAATGGCCGCTAAAACTAATAAGCTTATTTCAAAATCGCCAGAATTAGTATCTCCATAATGAGATTGCTTAAACTCTTTTAAATCAGCCTCTGAAAATTCATCGATAAAAGTGCCTAATACAAAACCCAACACACCTCCAATGGGGCCACCAAATGTCCAACCTAACCCAGCACCTAACCACTTAGAAAAATTTGTCATAAATATTATTTTGCAAAAACAACAAATATAGAATTTCTTAAGAGAATGATCACTTCCAATAATGTATAATTGATGATACTAAGGATTCTTTACTAAAGCTTACGGCTTTGTAAAGTAATCCTTATCTTTGTGGCAAGATTTTAAACTATAAAAATATATCAATATGTATCCAGAAGAAATAGTAAAGCCAATGCGTCAAGAACTTGTTAATGCTGGTTTTAATGAATTACATACTGCTGCAGATGTTGAGGCTACATTAGCCAAAGATGGCACCACGTTATTAGTTGTAAACTCTGTTTGTGGTTGCGCTGCCGGAACCGCAAGACCTGGGGTTATTGCTTCTTTAGAATTTGACAAAACACCAAATAACCTAACGACTGTTTTTGCAGGTGTTGATGCTGAGGCTACGGCTAAAGCTAGAGAAAACATGGTACCATTTCCACCGTCATCTCCTTGTGTAGCGTTGTTTAAAGATGGTCAATTAGTACATATGTTAGAGCGTCATCATATTGAAGGAAGATCTGCCGATATGATTGCTGCCAACTTAGTAGGTGCCTACGAAGAATATTGCTAATTTTATAAAATATGGTTAAAGCCTTCGCTTTATGCGAAGGCTTTTTATTTTTACCTATGAACAAAACAGAAATTATCAAGCAAACCATTCTATTTGTTAAAGAAACTCTTGCTGGTGCAGAAGGAGGACATGATTGGTTTCATATTGAACGGGTATGGAAAAATGCATTACTGATTGCCGCAAATGAACCGGTAGATCTATTTGTAGTCGAGCTTGGAGCACTTTTACATGATATTGCCGATGCTAAATTTCATCATGGTGATGAGAACATCGCCCCTAAAAAAGCTGAAAAATTTCTTACTTCATTAAAAGTTAACCCGAGTACCATCGACCACGTAGTCAATATCATCAAAAATATTTCATATAAAAATTCTTTAGATGGCAAACCCAAGTTTAAATCATTAGAATTAAACGTGGTACAAGATGCAGATCGGTTAGATGCTATCGGTGCTATTGGCATTGCAAGAGCATTTAATTATGGCGGGTTTAAAAATAGAGAACTTTACAATCCAAATATTTTACCCACAGAACATTTAAGTAAACAAACCTATAAAAACAGCACAGCGCCAACAATAAATCATTTTTATGAAAAACTACTACTCTTGAAAGACTCTATGAATACAGTTTCTGGTAAAAAAATTGCAAATAAGAGACATCAATTCATGGAATTATACTTAGAGCAGTTTTTTCAAGAATGGAATGGTAAGCTTTAAAAATTTGGCTTACGTTTTTCTAAGAAAGCTGTGGTTCCTTCAATAAAATCTTCAGTTCCAAAACAGGCACCAAATTGATTAATTTCAGTTGTAAATCCATCAACTCCATCTTTATAATTTGCATTGACCGCTTTGATAGCTGCTGTAATTGCTGTGCTAGAATTTTTACTGATTTTTAGCCCCAAATCTTCACAAAATTCTAACAATTCTTCTTGAGAAACTACATGATTAATCAATCTAAACTCATAGGCCTGTTGGGCAGTTAGCATTCCTGCTGTAGTAATCATTTCAAGCGCTTTACCTCTTCCAACCAGTTGTGATAACCTTTGTGTACCACCATAACCAGGAATTAACCCTAGAGATACTTCTGGTAAGCCCATTTTAGCATTCTGACTTGCCACTCTAATATGACATGCCATTGCTAATTCTAACCCACCACCTAAAGCAAAACCATTAATGGCAGCTATCACCGGTTTATTTAAATTTTCTATGAAATTAAATAGTAAATCTTGACCAACCTTGGCCAAATCTTCACCTTGTATTTGATCAAAATTAGCAAACTCAGCAATATCCGCTCCAGCGACAAAGGCTTTATTTTCACTTCCAGTAACAACTATGGCTCTTACCTCGTTATTATTTGCTAATTGTTGAAACGCGTGGTGCAATTCTTCAATTGTAAGTTTGTTAAGTGCGTTTAATTTTTTTGGTCTATTAATAGTTATCAATGCTAATTTAGCTTCAATATCTAAAAGTATATTTTGGTATTTCATCTTGATTAAAATTCTAGTTCTTAGGCAAAGTTACGGTAAAAATTGATCCTTTATCTAGTTTCGAAACAAATGTAATGCTCCCATTATTAGCCTCAACCATACTTTTAACCATCGATAGGCCTAAGCCCATGCCTTTCGTTTTGGTTGTAAACTTAGGTTCGAATACACGTGTAGCATCATTGTTCGATATACCCACACCATTATCTTCTACTTCAATAATTATATCGTCTATATTTTGCTGAAGTCTAACTTCAATTTTAGGATCACTCTTTTGAGCAACAGCCTGTATGGCATTGGTGATAAGATTAGTAATTATTCTAGTTAATTGAGTGCGGTCTAAATTAGCTCTCACTTCAGGTTCTTCTGGTAAATAATGAATAAACCTCTCTTGAAAAATATCTAAAGCTAGCTTTATCTCGTCTACCACATTTAAATTTTCGTTTTTCGGGTTTGGCATTTGAGCAAATCTCGAAAACGCAGAGGCAATCTCGCTCATGGTATCAATTTCTTGAATAAGTGATGAGCAAAAATCTTTAATTTTTTGTTGAATTTCTGGGTCTGAAGGATTAAATCTATGGGCAAAATTCTGTACCGTTAAACGCATGGGTGTTAATGGGTTTTTTATCTCATGCGCTACCTGCTTAGCCATTTCTTTCCAGGCATGCTTACGCTCAGCCTGAGCCAATTTTACAGCACTTTCTTCAAGTTGATCTATCATATTATTGTATGAGTTAACCAAGCCGTAAATCTCAGAACTTGCATCTTCTAAATCAATCTTTTCATTACGATTTTCAAAATTGGTTTGCCTTAACTTGTAGCTTACAGATTCTATCGATTTAGTGATATATTTCGATAAAAAATAGGCAATAATAATGGCTAAAATCAGTATAAAAAGATACACCAAAGTTAGCCTAAACAGAAACTCTTTAAGCTCCTCATCTTGAAAAGAATTATATTGTAAATATGGTACTCCAATGATACCAATGGGTACATCGAATGCATCTAAAATGTAGGAATATGAGGATTTATAAAGCCTGCCATCTGGAGATTTTTTTGGCAATACTACTCGGTGCGCTTGAGAATCTTTAAGCTCCCTTAAAATATAAGAGCTTAAAACATCCATAACAGTATCGTTTTTATATCGATGATGTGAGGTTCTTAATAATTTACCTTCTAAATCGTAAATGTTAATATCAAGATTATGAATATCTGAAATCTCACTGAGTTTACTATCTAAAATAATGGGTAAATAATAAGTCTCAATAGGAAACTCTTTACTATCACTCAACTCATACGCAATAGCCGCCTTAATCGCTTCTTCTTTTCGCTCTAAACGTAAAATGTGATAGTCTTCGGCCTGTTCATTGTATTGAAAAATAGTGATTACAACAATTAATACAGAGGCACTTACCACTAAAAAAATCATGGCAATAAATATTCTAGTACTTAAAGAAAATCTTTTATTGGGCATGATTTTGTTTTTTTATAAAAGTAATGATTTCTGATTTGTTTTTCTTGGCAACATATATCGTGCCAATACCACAAATTATCCTTTTATAATAGATTCTATAAAATTGGGAATAGATTTCAAAGGATGCTCTTTTATATATTTTACAAAGGCCGAGCCAATAATTGCTCCTTTAGCTTTAGCTGTTGCCGATAGAAATGTTTTATGATTCGAAATACCAAAACCAACAATCTTTTCATTTTTGAGGCCAAGCGCTTCAATTCTCTCAAAATAGTCTAACTGTTCACAGCCAAACTCATTTTTGGCACCCGTAGTACTAGCTGAGCTTACCATATAAATAAATCCCTTAGAAATATCATCAATAAATCTTATCCTCTCAACGGATGTTTGTGGTGTAATTAAAAAAATATTGATTAAATTATACTTTTCAAAAATAGATGCATAATCCTTCTGGTAGACCTCTGTAGGCAAATCTGGAATAATTAAGCCATCAATCCCTATATCTTGGCATTTTTTACAAAATACTTCTACCCCATATTGCAATATAGGATTGAAATAACCCATAATAATCAATGGAATATCAATATCTTTTCGAATATCCGTTAATTGATTGAACAGCGTCTGGGTACTCATGCCGTTTTTTAAAGCCTGAGTACTACTTTCTTGAATTACAGAACCGTCGGCCAACGGATCTGAAAAAGGTAACCCAATTTCTACCATATCTACACCAGAATTTTGTAGCGCATTTAATATAGATACTGTATCATTTAATTGTGGATAGCCTGCACTAAAATATATAGAAATTAACTTTTTATCTTCTTTTAACTTATTTAAAATTCTATTCATCTTTACAAATTAAAATATTCAATATAAGTATTTAAATCTTTGTCGCCTCTTCCTGATAAGTTCACTACCACCACCTCTTGAGGCTTGAAAGCTTTTTTATTGAGTACCGCCAAGGCATGCGACGATTCAATGGCCGGAATAATGCCTTCTAATTTACATAACTCTAGACCGGCCTGCATGGCTTCATCATCGGTTGCATTAAGAAACTCTGCCCTACCAGAGGTAAATAAATGTGCGTGTTGTGGTCCAACCCCGGGATAATCTAATCCTGCAGAAATTGAATACGGTTCAATAATTTGACCATCTTTGGTTTGCATTAACATGGTTTTACTGCCATGAATGATTCCTTCTTTACCCAAAATACTTGTCGCCGCAGATGCCCCTGAGTCAATACCTTTGCCTGCAGCTTCTACAGCAATTAAATTCACATTTTTATATTCTAAAAAATGATAAAAGGCTCCCGAAGCATTACTTCCTCCCCCTACGCAAGCTATCACATAATCTGGATAAGGCGTGCCCTCATGTTCTTGAAGTTGCCATTTTATTTCTTCAGAAATAATCGATTGAAACCTAGCCACCATATCTGGATATGGGTGAAACCCAACCACAGAACCAATAATATAATGCGTATCTACCGGATTGTTAATCCATGCTCTAATCGCCTCGTTTGTAGCATCTTTTAACGTTTTACTACCAGAAATAGCTGGTACTACCTTGGCGCCTAACATTTTCATTCTTGCCACATTTGGAGCTTGCCTTGCAATATCAATCTCTCCCATATAAACCGTACATTCTATACCCATTAGCGCACATACAGTGGCTGTTGCCACCCCATGTTGTCCTGCTCCTGTTTCAGCAATAATTCTCTGTTTTCCAAGTCGTTTTGCCAATAAAATCTGACCAATTGTGTTATTAATTTTATGGGCTCCTGTGTGATTTAAATCTTCTCTCTTAAGATAGATCTTGGTATTATATTTTTGAGATAATCTTTGAGCAAAATACAATGGAGATGGTCTACCAACATAATCTTTGAGTAATTTTTGAAATTCTTCTTTAAAAGAAGGGTCATTCATGATTTTTAAATAATTCTCCTGTAATTCAATCATGTTTGGGTATAACATTTCTGGCACAAAACTGCCTCCAAAATTGCCGTAATACCCCTTTTCATCTACGTGGTAATTCATTTTATTTTATACCTTTTATTCGTTGTTGAAACTCTTTTAGTTGCTCTGTACTTTTTAATCCTGGTTCTATCTCAAAACCACTATTTACATCTAAACCTATGCAGTATTTGGCATATGGCTTTTTAAAGAATTCTTTAAGTTGATCTATATGGTTAAGATTTAAACCTCCACTTAAAAAATATGGTTTTTTTACGCTGTAATTTTTTAAAATATCCCATGAAAATGGAATACCATTACCACCTCTTTCTTTACCTTTTGTATCAAACAAAAAATAATCTACCTCATTTATGTAAGGATCAATCACTTTAAAATCAAAGCTTTGATCTATAGAAAAAACTTTAATTAGCTGAGTGTTTTTACCTGTCATTTTACGTAATTCGTTACAATATGTAACACTTTCGTCACCATGTAGCTGTACAGCCATCAGTTGATGCTGCTTTATCATATCCATAACAGAATCGATTGATTCATTAACAAACACTCCTGTTTTATGTATCGATTGGTCAAGTTTGGGCATAGTATCTTGGTAATATCTTTTAGATTTCTGATAAAAAATAAATCCCATATAGTCTGGATTTATATTGGCAACACTTAATATGTTATTGTGTTGCTTCATGCCACAAACTTTTAGCTTTAACTTACTCACCATCTATTCTCTTAATAAATTCTTGCGCTGCCTCCCCAGGTGAGTCATACTTCATAAAATTTTCACCCATCAAAAATCCTTGATAGCCATACTGCTTTAATTCTTTTATCGCTTCAACTGAGCTAATACCGCTTTCAGACACCTTAATCTTATGTTTTGGTATTTTTTCTGCAAGTATTTTACTTGTGTTTAACGACACTTCAAAAGTTTTTAGATTTCTATTATTGACCCCAACTAAATCTATAAACTCTAAATTACTTTTTTCTAATTCTTCTTGGTTATGTACTTCCAACAAAGTCTCTAATCCCAATTGATGTGCCAGTTTAGAAAAACTGTAAATTTCTTCTGGAGTTAAAATAGCCGCAATTAATAAGATCACATCTGCTCCGAAAGCTTTAGCTTCATATATTTGATAATTATCTATGATAAACTCTTTTCTTAAAATTGGTAAATCTATATGAGCTCTAGCTTGCATCAAATCTTCTAGTGCCCCTCCAAAATACTTGGTATCGGCTAATATCGATACACCAGAGACTCCGGCTTCTTTGTAGCCTTTTACAACATCGATAATATGGCTTTTTTGATTTATGATTTGCCTAGAGGGCGATCTTCTTTTAAATTCTGAAATGATTCCAGACTTATGAACTATGCGCTTAGCCAATGACACAGAAGGTTTTTTAAACAAAGGCATTGATTGTAGCAGTTCTAATGGTAGAATCTGCTGCTTAGCGGCAACTTCTATCTTCTTATCTTTAACAATTTGATCTAAAATATTCATTGATTACCAATTACTTAATTCTTGAAGTTTTTTAAACGAGGCCTGCGCCTTTTTACCAAGTAAGGCATCTTGGGCTAAATAAAAACCTTCTTGATGACTTACTTTATTAACAGTGGCAATAGCCAATCCTGCATTAGCACAAACCACATTATTTTGAGCCTGACTACCAGAACCATTTAAAATATTGACGAAAATTTCTGCACTTTCTCTTACTGTGGTACCTCCATAAATATCGTCTGCATTTAACTGAGATAAATTCAAATTATCTGGCTGCACTACTTTGTCTTCAAAGTTAGTAATAACCTTAGTTTTACCAGTTAAAGAAATTTCATCGTATCCGGCCAAATCATGTAGAATGGCATAATTTTTATCTGTGTTTTGATATAAGTAGCTATACATTCTAGCCAATTCTAAATTAAACACACCCACCATTTGATTTTTAGGAAATGATGGATTTACCATAGGCCCCAACATATTAAAAAAGGTTTTTACACCCAATTCTCTTCTTATAGGCCCTACATTTTTCATGGCAGGATGGAACAAGGGCGCATGTAAAAAACATATACCTGCTTGATCAATTTCTCTTTGTAATTTGCTCTCTTCATTGGTAAACTTTATCCCCAAAAACTCTAAAACGTTAGACGACCCACATGAGGAAGACACCCCATAATTACCGTGTTTGGCAACCTTTACTCCTGCTCCGGCCGTGACAAACGAAGCCAACGTTGATATGTTAAACGTATTTTTACCATCACCTCCTGTACCACATAAGTCTACAGTGTCAAAATCTGACAAATTGATTGGTAAACACAACTCAAGTAAAGCTTCCCTAAATCCATCAAGTTCTTCAACAGAAATACTTCTCATCATATATACTGTTAAAAAAGACGCTATCTGACTGTTATTATAAATGCCTTTCGAGATATTTACCAATACCTCTTTTGCCTCTGCTTTACTAATTTTCTCGTAATTAATTAGTCTGTTTATGATTGCTTTCATTCCTAAGATTGTACCCAGTTTTTTAATATTTTCTTGCCTTCGGGAGTTAATATAGACTCTGGATGATATTGCACTCCTCTAACGTCGTACTGTTTATGTTTCAACGACATAATTTCACCATTTTCATCTATGACCGTAACCTCTAAACAATCTGGAATCTCATTTTTTACTACCCATGAGTGGTACCTACCTACCTCAATTTGCTGTGCTATATTTTTATACAAAACATCGTCTTCTTGCACAATATTAACCTTAGTGGCTACCCCATGAAATACTTGATTTAAATTTTCTATCGCGCCGCCATAAACTTCAGCAATAGCTTGTTGTCCTAAACAAATTCCTAAAATACTTTTTGATGGACCATATGTTTTAATAATTGACTTTAAAAGACCAGCTTCATCTGGAATTCCAGGCCCTGGAGATAATAGTATTTTTTCATATGGTGCCACTTCCTCTATTTCTAATTTATCGTTTCTTTTAACCGTTACATCACAATCTAAATCGATTAAATAATGTACCAAATTATAAGTAAACGAATCGTAATTATCTATAACTAAAACTTTCTTCATTCTTTAAATATTTTCTGCTAATTCTAAAGCATTATTCAATGCTCCCAATTTATTATACACTTCTTGCAGTTCATTTTCTGCTGAAGATTTGGCTACAATTCCGGCTCCTGCCTGATAGTAAAGCCTATGATTTTTACTTAAAAAGGATCGAATAATAATCGCATGGTTAAAATTACCTTCAAAATCCATAAACCCTATAGCTCCACCATAGCATTTTCTATTGGTTTTTTCTATTTTATTAATGAGCTGTAATGCTTTATGTTTTGGGGCCCCGCTTAAAGTACCTGCTGGAAATGTATCTGCTACCACCTGAAATGTGATGGCCTCTTTGTATTTGTTTGCTGTTACCTTAGACACCAAATGAATGACATGAGAAAAAAATTGAGTTTCCTTATAAGTTTCAACTTTTACACCATGACCATTTCTACTTAAGTCATTTCTAGCCAAATCTACTAACATCACGTGTTCTGCAGTCTCTTTTTCATCTTCAGACAGTTTTTTGGCTAGCTCTAAATCTTTGCTATCTTGACCTGTTCTTCTAAAAGTGCCAGCAATTGGATGAATTTCTGCCTTATCGTTTTTAACCACTAGCTGTGCCTCTGGCGATGATCCGAAAATTTTAAAATTTCCATAATCAAAATAGAATAGGTAAGGAGAAGGATTCACAGATCTAAGCGCACGGTACACATTAAATTCATCACCTTTAAATCCTTGTGAAAACCTACGAGATAAAACCAATTGAAATACATCACCACGATAACAGTGTTGTTTTGCCAACTCAACGTGCTGCATAAATTCTTCATCGGTGAGATTAGAGGTTTCGTCATTTTCTTTACAAAAATTAAACGATGCAAAGTTTTTGTTAGCTATTAGCTGCTCTAGCTCTTCTATATTGCTTTGAGAATCATAGCAATGAGCAAACAAATAGGCTTCATTCTTAAAATGATCAATGGCAATAATATTTTGGTAAACTGCATAATAAATATCTGGTATATCTACATCAGATTTACTTTTATCTATGGTAACATCTTCAAAATACTCTACGGCATCAAAATTTATATAACCAAATAGTCCGTTATTTATAAATTTAAATTCTTGACTTTCTGTTTTAAATTTCTGACTAAAATTATGAATCATTTTTGGTACATCTGTATCTGTCGTAATTTTAGTGGTTTTGATTTCCCCAGAAGGATATTTCTCTGAAAGTTCATTATTTTCCAAACAAATTTCTGCTATAGGATTACAACAGATATAAGAAAAACTGTTTTCATTACCGTGATAATCTGAGCTTTCTAACAATATACTGTTAGGAAATCTATCTCTAATTTTTAGATAGATACTAACCGGAGTAATAGTATCTGCTAGAATTTTTTTGTAATTGGTTTTTAGTTCGAATTTCATATTTTATAAAAAAAAAGGCTTGTCGTGAAGACAAGCCTATTAATATATTATTTACATAGAGATTTACTTCACAAATTTAGTTTGTAAAGACCACCACCATGTATGTACTGTATTATTTCTCATTTTAGAGTAGCAAATTTATAAACTTTTTTAAATTAACAAAATCTATTTAGATTTTTATTTTTAAGGTACTAGTTGAACCTCTTTCCAAGAAGTGCCGTCATGAAAATACAACTTACTATCTGTACCTACATATAAATCTCCTAAAGCACCATTGGCAGGGGCTGTAGCTTGAGGTTCTAAACGCAAGGCACCACTAATATGGACTTTCTGCTGCGGTAATTCTACACCAACTCCTACATTTCCATTGAAATATGAATCTGCTGCAGATTCTGAGTATACTGCATAATTCTTATCAGTACCAGCATCAAAACCACTACTTATAAACACTCCATAAGAATTATCTACCGTACCACTATTCACTAATCCGAAGTAACCTCCATAGACATCACCCATACTTCCTCCAGATTCATTGGTTAAATTCACGCTAATCCCGGTT
>JAUIJW010000185.1 GCA_030431085.1 Bacteroidia bacterium | reverse complement strand
CAACCGATTAAACCTAAAATACCCCACCATTTCGGCGTCATACCTATAGTACCGGTATCTTGAACATATAAAAAGTATAAAGCTACGAAGCCAATCATTCCACCATATTGTAAAATAGATTTAAGAATTTTTGAAAAAGATTTAGGATATTTATTCCATACCGGAATTGGCAAAACATAAGCAAAAAATGACCATACTGCGATTGGAATTAACATCGCCGATTCATCAAAACCATATTCGGCATTAACCATGCACACTCCCATCACAATTAAAGCAACAACCCTCTTTAACGTATGTTGCCAAATAGTTAAAGTTGTTTGTTGTTTTTTTAACCGAGCATTGAATGAAAACGGAACAGACATGCCTACAATAAATAAAAAGGCAGGAAAAACAACATCAACAAAAGTCATGGCATCTGCCTCTGCCGGCATATGCTTGAGCCATTGTGGTACATTTTTTACCATTGACAATTCGTTTACAAAGATCATTACAAAAATAGTAATGCCTCTAAAAGCATCTATAGATGTTATTCTGCCTTCAAAAAGGTTGTGTTTTATTGGTAACATAATTATTTAAATGAACATGAAATCTATCACAATTCTATTTAAAACATATATTAATTAGCCCAACAACATCAATTTAACAACCAATGACTCTTTTTAGTTTGTTGATGTTAATTTGTCAATACCACTAAAAATTACTCTTTGAGGTGATTCTGTATATTATAGTCTATCGATTGTTTCTTTAAAATTAGTCTTAAAGTATTAAGATAGTTTGCTTAGAATCTAGTAAAATTGTGGATAGAAGATCATAAGTAACCTAAGTTTAGATGGGTTAAAAAATTGAAAATCAAAAATAAATCGTTAAAAACATAGGAATATTGGCTGATATTCATTTATTAATGATACCTTTGCACTTTAATTATTTATTTTATTACAATGTTACAAGGTACAGTAAAATTCTTCAACGATTCAAAAGGTTTTGGATTTATTACAGAAGACAGTTCAAACAAAGAACATTTTGTTCACATCTCAGGTTTAATTGATGAAATTAGAGAAGGAGATAATGTAGAGTTTGACCTAAAAGAAGGAAAAAAAGGATTAAACGCAGTAAATGTAAAAGTTATCTAATTAACGTTTATATATTATTTTTTAAGACTTACCCATCTATTTTAGATGGGTTTTTTTGTGCATTTATTTGTAAAAAGTGCTTATAAATCTATTAAAATAGAGTATTTTTGCAACCTAAAAAAAATCAAGATATGATAGAACATAATGGTTTTAACCCATGGCATAATGTAACGATAGGTGAAGAAACTCCAGATATCGTCAATGGTATTATTGAAATTCCGAAAGGCTCAAGAGCTAAATACGAATTAGACAAAGAAAGTGGTATGCTAAAATTAGACCGAGTTTTATATTCGTCTATTTATTATCCGGCAAACTATGGTTTTATTCCTAGAACCTACTGTGATGATAAAGATCCATTAGATATCCTTGTTCTTTCGCAAGAAACAATTGTACCTATGTGCTTGGTATCTGCTAAAGTTATTGGTGTGATGAGGATGCTTGATGGTGGAGAGCACGATGATAAAATTATTGCTGTGGCGAAAAATGATATGAGTGTAAGTCATTTTAATGATATTTCTGAATTACCTAAACACTTCATCAAAGAATTAAGAACATTTTTTCAAGATTATAAAAAGCTAGAGCATAAGACTGTTGAGGTTAAAAATTTCCAAAATGCCGATATGGCTAGAGAAATTGTGCGACAAAGTATGGTAGACTACCAAAACTATATTGAAAAATCAATGTCTTTGTAAAAGGTAATGTCCAATGCGACAATCTAAACAACGTTTTTTGTCGCAATACTGTTTTTTCAACTCTAATAGGGCTTGACTAGATAAAGCATCTTTAGATATAAAGCCTAAGCTTTTAAAATTATTGATAATGCGATTGTGTTCTGTGGGAATCGATCGCATTATTTTTATTATTACTTCTGGATCATATTTATTTTTCGCTTCTTGATATACCCATAAAAATGGCAATACAGCATTAATTATGACTAAGTGTTTAAACGAAGTGGTGAGGCTTAACTTTCTTTTTTTTGATCTTAATCCAAAATTGTAATGGCGAGTCCAATACTCATCAGGTAAAATGTCGAGTTTAGCCTCTATGTCTTTTAAGGTTTTACAAGCCATCAATTCGTCCATTAAGTTAATATGACGACGGTATAAGGCGGCTAACTGAGCTATTCTGGTTGTAGGGAAGTTGGCAGGTCTTAACCTAAAAAATTTAAATTGACCATGAAAAATAGGAGTTAATTGATGTTTTATTTTAAGATAATTATATTCCTTTCTTAATTGACGGTGATAATCTTCTTCCATCTCCTCCTGTAAAAATCCGGCTTGACCAAAAAATACGGCTTCCAATTGATTTTTATTAACACTTAATTTTCTAATAACCGTAAAGGGTAGTGATTGAGCTAAATTTAAAAAGGCCTCTTTATTGAGATGTAACCCAAAAGACATGGCTATCATACTAAAAAACACAGCTTCAAAATCACTTTGTTTAGCCAATAACAGGTTTTTGACCTGTTGTGATTTTTGCGCTAATCGCTCTATAAACAGTGCTTCATACCAATTTTGAAGTAACAACTCTGGTAGTGGTTCTAGTAAACCTTCACAGGCAATCCAATTTACTTTTTTTGAATATAATTTTTGATAGTTGTTAAGGATTTGTTGAGATAAGTAAGGTTGTAAAACCAAAGTGGGTATTGGTAAATTGGCTGTATTTTTAACCGGTACATCATCAATCCATACCACATGCAAAATAACATGTTGATGGGCATACCAATCCGAAGATTTTATATGTATTTCTATATGACCCGCCCAGATGGTGTTTGCAATTCTAACCTTAGCCCCTAAAAAATCGGGGCCACTATTAGTATTATACCTTCCAGTATCAAGAATAGCTATTTTTTCGTTTTTAGAAGTTTTTAAATCATCTTTAATTAGAAGTTTATGTTGCCAGATGTAGTGTAGAAAATCTTCGTTAATCAAAACAGTAATTTCTACATTAGTGTAAGGATACGAAAAAAGTTAACGAGATCTATTCATTTTCCCACTAATATATAGGTGTTGTAATAGCATAATCGTTTTAGCGTCTTTAATTTCACCAGACTGAATCATCATTAAAGCTTCATCAAATTTAATTTCGTGTACGGTAATATCTTCCTGTTCTTCATCTAATCCACCACCCTCACTCACTTTCATATCATCGCGATAAGCGGCTATAAATAAATGCACAATTTCTGTAACAGCTCCTGGAGACATATAGGCTGATGATACTTTTTCAACATCTTCTATTTTATAGCCGGTCTCTTCTTCAGCTTCTTTAATAACACAAGTAACGGGATCATCGCCATCTAACAATCCTGCACAAACTTCGGTCATCATACCCGTATCATTACCATTCATATACGAAGGCATTCTAAACTGTTTTATTAAAATAACACTTTGCCTTTGGGTATTATAAAGCAAAACAGCAGCGCCGTTACCTCTATCATAAGATTCTCTGGTTTGCTTTACCCAAGATCCATTAGGCATTTGATAATCAAAGGTAATTTTATTTAAGGTGTACCAGTGATTGGATAAAACCTCTGTAATAATATTTTTAACTCTGGAGTTAGGCATTAAAATTATCTTGTTAGTTTTTTATACTTGATTCGTTTTGGAATTAAATCTCCGCCTAATCTCTTTTTCTTATTTTCTTCGTATTCTGAGAAGCTTCCTTCAAAATAATACACCTGTGAATCTCCTTCAAAAGCTAAGATATGCGTACAAATTCTATCTAAAAACCATCGGTCATGCGATATAATTACAGCACAGCCTGCAAAGTTCTCTAAACCTTCCTCTAAAGCTCTTAAAGTATTAACATCCAAGTCATTGGTTGGCTCATCAAGCAATAATACATTCCCTTCTTCTCTAAGCGTCATAGCTAAATGCAGCCTGTTTCTTTCTCCACCAGATAACGTTGCTACTTTCTTGTTTTGCTCAGAACCACTAAAATTAAACCGCCCTAAATAAGCTCTAGAATTAACTTGTTTGCCACCCATCATAATCAAATCTTGCTCTTCTGAGAAATTTTGCCAAATGGTTTTCTCAGGATCAATATTAGAATGGCTTTGATCTACATAAGCAATTTTAACGGTATCGCCCATATTAAACTCTCCTTGGTCTGGCGTTTCTTCACCCATAATCATCCTAAAGATTGTAGTTTTACCAGCCCCATTCGGCCCAATAATCCCTACAATACCATTAGGTGGAAGACTAAAATTCAAATTATCATATAATAATTTATCACCAAAAGCTTTGGCTACATTTTTAGCTTCTATAACCTGATTACCTAACCTTGGTCCGTTAGGGATATAAAGTTCAAGCTTTTCTTCTTTTTGCTTTATATCTTGGCTCATAAGCTTATCGTAATTTGCCAACCTGGCCTTAGATTTTGCATGCCGTCCTTTTGGCGCCATACGCACCCATTCTAGTTCTCGCTCTAAAGTTTTTTGTCTTTTAGAAGCTGTTTTTTCTTCTTGGGCAAGGCGTTGCGAC
>JAUIJW010000184.1 GCA_030431085.1 Bacteroidia bacterium | reverse complement strand
TACTGTTGATGGTTGTACGATTTTAGTTAGATAAGCCCCAATAAAGCGCCCTATCATAGCGCCAGACCAATAAAATGTTACAAAGGCTCCTACAATGGCTTTTGCATCAATCTCTGCAATATCTTTTTGTACTATGAATTCTGAAATATTAGACATAAGACTGCTGTTTTTAATCATTTCCGGCATACCCATATCTAAAAAATAGCTTACTAAATAACTTCCGATGGCTACTTCTGCACCCACATACACGAAAATACCAATAGCACCCATTTTTAATATTTTGTGCTGTAATGCTTTACTGTATCCTCCGGTAGTTTTCTTGCTTAAAATATTTGGGAGTTTGATAAATGAGACAATTACAGCTAGTAAAATTAAGGATGCAGCCAAGGTTAAAAAAGGACCTTGAACTGCAGAGGCTTCACCGTTAAGGTAAATATTTTTGTCTTCTGGTAATAGTTGATCAATTTCGGCACTTGTTTTAATGGTGTCACTTAGAATAAACATAGCACCAAACATAGGGGCTATCGCGGTGCCTAAAGAGTTAAATGCTTGGGATAGATTTAGCCGGCTCGAAGCTGTTTCTTCAGAGCCTAGAACTGCTACATAAGGGTTGGCAGCTACTTGTAGTAAAGTCATACCACCAGCTAGAATAAAATATCCTAATAAAAAAATGCCAAAGACTCTATAAGAGGCTGCAGGGTAAAATAACAAACAACCAATACCCATTACAGCTAAACCCAACAAGATGCCTTTTTTATACCCAATTTTAGAGAGGATAAAGCCAGAAGGAATAGATAACAAACCATACGCCATAAAAAACGCAAATTGGACTAACCCTGCTTGAAAAAAACTTAATTCAAAAACTTCCTTTAATCTGGGAATAAGCGAATCTACCAGTACTGTAATAAATCCCCACATAAAGAAAAGAGAGGTGAGTATGGCAAAAGCTTTGGTATAATTTTTTTGTGAATTCAAAATGGTAGCGGTTTTAATGTCTGTATTAATAGGTTTATAAAAATAGGAAAATGAATTTTACTAAATAGATTAAACAATAATAGATTTACCCTTAGCGGATATGTTACGACTCTCATCAAAATAAAAGTCTATTCGCCCTAAGTTAATTCCCCATTTTCCAACTTGATTGATCAAAACATGCTCTCGATTTAAATTTTTAGCAATGGTAGGTTTTTTTAAAAAGGTATGTGTATGCCCACCAATAATAAGATCAATATCTTTGGTGAGTTTGGCCAAATTTAAATCACAAATTTTATCAGGATTACTTTTGTAGTAATAGCCCAAATGAGAAAGGCATATGATTAAATCGCAATGCTCTTGGTGTTTTAATATTTGAGTATATTCGTTGGTCATTTCAACGGGGTCTAAATATTTTGTTTCCTTATAAAGTAACGGGTCAACCAATCCATTCAATTCAACGCCTAAACCGAAAACACCAATTTTAATACCATCTTTTTGGTATATTTTATAGGGCTTGGTTTTACCTTCAAGGGCTGTGTTTTTAAAGTCGTAATTGGCAATTATAAAATCAAATTCAGCATATTTTAATTGTTTGTCTAAGCCTGTAATGCCATTATCAAAATCATGATTACCGATAGTTGAAGCGTCATATTTAAGTTTACTCATCAGTTTAAATTCAACTTCACCTCCAAAATAATTAAAATAGGGTGTGCCTTGAAAAATATCTCCTGCATCTAATAATAATGTGTTTGGGTTTTCTTTTCTAATGCGTTCAATAATAGCAGCACGATTTACAATACCACCTAAATTAGGATAATTGGGATGACTACTTTTAAATGGTTCAATATGACTATGAACATCATTAGTATGTAAAATAGTAATATGTTTTTTAGTGTTTTGACTACATGAATTAAACCCTAAAGTAGGCAGACCTATTAACGTAGATGTCGCGGCTGTTTTGGCTAAAAAATCTCTCCTTTTCATGATTGTATTTTAATAAATCGTCCGTCTAGCTTAGATTTTAATGTATCCTTTGATGCTAAATCTTCTAATAATGCATCTCTTACTTTAATTTGAGTATTAAATAAACTCACTGGATGCTTAAAAAAGACCATTCGGTCACCGCCGTGTTGTAGATAATCATGGGTTAAAACATAATAATTTTTATGGATGTCGAAATCTTTTCCATTCACTTTGATGCTTTTGTAAGTATCGTTATCTAAAACTAATTTTAAATTAGAAATGGGATCGGCTTGTTTTTTTTTAAGCAAGTAATTGAAAAGGTCTTTAATTTTTTCCCCTTCCAGCTCAACAACGACTAATTTGTTTTCAAAAGGCATTAATTTAAAAATATCGCCTACGGTTACATTGCCCTTTGGGATGGCTGTTCTAATACCACCATAGTTAAAAAGTGCAAAATCAATAGACTTACCAGTAGCTTTGTAGAAGATTGGATTTGTTTTATTGTAGCAAATATCAGCGTATAAATTGCCCAAGTCACTCTCTAATTCACCACTTTCTCGACTTAAGGTTTTAGGATTATAACACAGTACCGTATTAACTTTTTTAGATAATTCATCTTGATAAGGTTGAATCATGTTAACTATACTAGAGTCTATAAGGTTTGTTGAGGTTATTTTTATTTGCTCACCTTCAATTTTACTTAATGCTAAAGGTTCCTTTTTGCACTGTATAAAAGTGATGAATATTAGAAATAAATAAATGTATCTATACATTATTTTAATTAGTTTTGTCGACAGATGGTAAAAGTAGATGAATTTAAAAAATATTAAAAGAAATACGGCTTTAAAATTTATCAAAAAAAACAATAAGCGCACTGTAGATTTGCAGGATAAATCTATGGTAAACATTAAGAATGTAGGGATTATTGTTGCAGAAGACTTGATTAAAACTTATGATTTTACAAGAAAATTATCCCAGCAATTGCATGTAGATCAGAATTATTTTGACCAACTTATTTTTATAGATAGGAAAGATAAAAATAATGATAACAGCAATGTGTTTTCTGATAAAAGTTTAGCTCATCAAGCAAAATTAAAAGGTGATGATTTGAATCGGTTTATCAATAAGGATTTAGACTTGCTAATTAATTATTGCCATGAAAGTAATGTTACAGCGCAGTTGGTTGCCTTTAAGTCGAAGGCAAAAATTAAGGTAGGTTTTTTTCAAGAAGAAGAAAATTTTTATGATCTATCAATTGTTTTAGAAGACAATAAAATTGATATGTTTAATGAAGAAATAGTAAAGTATTTACAAATACTAAAATTTATAAAATAATTTAGTTTAAATAGTGATGAAAGAATTAATCGGAACTGGGGTGGCGTTAATTACCCCATTTACATCAGAAAATGAAGTAGATTATGTGGCTTTAGAAAATCTGGTGAATTTTCAAATTGAAAATGGAATTGATTACTTGGTGATATTAGGAACCACAGGTGAGACAGCAACTCTATCTCTAGAGGAACAAGAAGCTGTAACCCAAAAAATTATCGATGTTAATCAAGGTAGGTTGCCTTTGGTTTTGGGTGTTGGGGGTAATAATACTTCAACTGTTGTCGATAAACTTCAACACACCGACTTAGCTCCATTTAAAGCTGTTTTGTCTGTATCGCCGTATTACAACAAGCCATCTCAAGAGGGTATTTATCAGCATTTTAAGGCAGTAGCAGAAGCTAGTACAATACCAGTATTATTGTACAATGTACCGCCAAGAACGGGTAGTAACATGACAGCTAGAACAACGCTTAGATTAGCCAATGATTTCGAAAACATTATAGGTATAAAAGAAGCTGCTGGCGATTTAGATCAAGCCTTAGAAATTTTAGCTCATAAGCCAGATGATTTCTTAGTGATCTCTGGTGAGGATAAATTTGCGTTGCCATTGGTGTTAGCCGGAGGTGCCGGTGTAATATCTGTTATAGGTCAGGGGCTCCCAAAAGAATTTTCAACATTAATTAAATTAGGTTTAGAAGCAAAACCCCGTGAGGCATTTGAGTTGCTGTATAGACTTATGGAAAGTATTGATTTAATTTTTGAAGAAGGCAACCCATCAGGTATAAAAGCCTTGTTACAAGAACTAGGTATCTGTGAGTCAAAGCAGGTTAGATTGCCATTAGTGCCAGCGACAGCACATCTCCAACAAAAAATTCATAACTTTGTCATTGGATTTAAAAATTAAAACTATTTTATGTTATCTAAAAAAATTGAAAAAGCATTAAACGATCAAATTAGAATTGAAGCAGAATCATCTCAAGTGTATTTAGCAATGGCCTCTTGGGCGGAAATACAAGGTTTTGAAGGTGTGTCTTCGTTTATGTATGCACATTCTGATGAAGAAAGAATGCACATGTTAAAATTGGTGAAATTTGTGAATGAAAGAGGGGGGCATGCCACCGTTTCTGATTTAAAAGCACCACCAGTTTCATTTGGATCGTTTAGAGAAATGTTTAAAACACTATTTGATCATGAAGTTATGGTGTCTGAAAGAATTAATGATTTGGTACATATCACTTTAGAAGAAAAAGATTATGCTACTCATAACTTTTTACAATGGTATGTTGCAGAGCAAATTGAAGAAGAAGCTTTAGCAAGAAATATTTTAGATAAAATAAACCTTATT
>JAUIJW010000183.1 GCA_030431085.1 Bacteroidia bacterium | reverse complement strand
TACAACAAGGAACGAAGCCTATTTTTATTTTATTCTCTACTGCAAATGATAAAACTTGGTACAACAAATGTGGGACCTCTTCAATACCCGAGGTCTTTTTATTCCTTTTGGTGATGATAGGATGTGGTAAGGCTGAAAAGCCTAGCTTAAATTTAGATCAAGTAGAAGTGGCTACAAAAATTAAACGTTTTGATAAAGCATTTTATACTACAAAACCAGAGAATTTAGATCAATTAAAATTAGAATATCCCTACTTGTTTCCAGCGCCAAATCCTGATAGTGTTTGGGTGAATAAAATGCAAGATAAAGACGAGCAAGAACTTTTTGCATTTACTCAAGAAATTTATGGTAATTTCAATACACAAGAGCAAGAGCTAACAAACCTATTTAAGCATATTAAATATTACTACCCTAATTTTAAGGCACCAGAGATAATTACAATTTTGAGTAATGTTGATTATAACAATAAAGTAATTTTAGCAGATAGTTTATTGTTTATATCATTAGACGTTTTTCTAGGGAAAGATCACCAAGTTTATGCAGATTTCCCACGTTATGTTAAACAAAACTATACGCCAGATCATTTGGCGGTGGCTGTAGCCGAATCGTTTGTAGATAGAATCATGCCTAAACAAAGGCATCAAGATTTTATCTCGAAAATAATAGAAGAGGGTAAAAAGAAAGAATTAGCTCATGCCTTTTTACCCCATAAAAGCGAAGCAGAGATTTTAGGGTATAACCATGAACAAATGCTTTGGGCTGAACAAAATGAAGCGGAAATTTGGAAGTATTTTGTGCAAAATGAATTGTTGTTTTCATCAGACAAGCAATTGAGTGCTAGGTTTATAGATGATGCACCCTTTTCAAAATTTTATTTAGAATTAGACAAAGAGTCTCCTGGTAGAATAGGGGTGTGGTTTGGATGGAAAATTGTACAAGCCTATAGAAAAAATAATGAGATATCTATACAAGAATTAATGCAAATTAATAATGAGGAAGTATTTAATAAATCTAAATACAAGCCCAGAAAACAATAAATTATGGCAGTTAAGCACAGATCGGAAATTACAATAAATGTAGGATTAGACGAAAATAAAGTACCCGAAGAATTATCGTGGTCTGCAGAAGATGGCGGTGTACAAAACATGGCTTCTAAAGCTGTACTTTTATCCGTTTGGGATAGCCAACAAAAAGATACTTATAAAATTAACTTATGGACTAAAGATTTGCCAGTGGATGAAATGAAAATATTTTTTCATCAAACACTGTTGTCTATGGCAGATACTTTTGAAACGGCAACGAATGATGATAAAATGAGTGCTACTATGCGTGATTTTTGTGATTATTTTGCCGAGAAATTAGAATTGGGTAAAAAGAAATAACTACTCTGATTTAAAATTTAAAATTTGTTCAATGATAGTATGATAATCACTATCGTTATTCACAAAATCTAAATCAGATACATCTATAATTAAAGTATTTAATTGCTCTCTTGTTTTGATAAAGTCAAGATATCCGCGGTGAATTTTATCTAAATATGAAGGCTGAATATTCTGTTCATAGTCGCGCCCCCTTTTTTTGATATTGTCTAATAGTCTATCTGTACTTTGATAGAGATACACATAAACATCTGGTTTGGCAATTTCTTTATACATAATGTTGAACATTTTTCCGTATAGATTGTACTCCTCCTTGGTGAGGGTAATTTGGGCAAAAATGAGCGACTTAAAAATAAAATAATCAGAAATTATAAAGTTTTTAAATAAATCGAATTGTGCTAAATCATCTGATAATTGATGGTAACGATCGGCTAAAAAACTCATCTCTAACGGAAAAGCATAACGTTCTTGATCTTGATAGAATTTTGGTAAAAACGGGTTGTCTGCAAATCGCTCAAGAACTAACTTGGCGTTAAAATCGTCTCCCATTTTTTTTGCCAAAGTGGTTTTACCAGAACCAATATTACCTTCAATAGCGATATAATTAAATTTTTCTACTAAAGCAATGGGTCTATTAATGGTAACGGTTAATTTTTCAATGTCAGAAGTGTCAGAAATTTGCTGTAAACAAAATTGATTTGACTTTTTAGCAATAGGGTGAATTACTTGTGGCGCAATTTCAGCCAAGGGTACCATAACAAAATTTCTTTCGAGCATTTTAGGATGAGGAATTTTTAAATGATCGTAAAAAATAATTTCGTCTTCAAATAGTAAAATATCAAGGTCGATAATTCTATTGCTATAACTAGCAGATGTTGAACGTAATCTTCCCAGTTGGTTTTCGATAGATAAAAGTGTTTTAATGAGTGTTTCTGGATTTAAATTAGTAAACACCTCTATGCAGATATTATAAAAATCATGCCCGTCAAAACCCCAAGATTTGGTTCTGTAAACAGCAGAAACTTTAGTAATTCTACCTACTTTTTGGGCAATTAGATTTACCGCTGTTTGTAAATGGTTTAGGCGATTACCCTCATTACTACCTAATGAAATATATGTGGTTCTTTGTATTTTCATAAAGCAATACAAAGAAAATAAAACCAAAGGATAAAAGTTTATATTTGCCTACTAATTTTATTTTGTAACAATTAGATTAAGAATTCGTCCAATAGAAAAAACAAACATATGACATTTTTACGCGAGCTTTTAGCGGTTATTTTAGGAGTCTTTATTTCTTGCTTTATTATGTTTTTCATTATGATTGGTGTTGGTGCAGCCATGAGTAATTCATTTGTAGATGCAGATAAGGTAGTGGTTAAAAAAAATTCAATTTTAACCCTCAATTTTAAAGAAGAAATTAAAGATTACATTCCAAAAAGCGATAATCCTTTCGGACAAATATTTGGTTTTAATGAAGATAAATTAGGACTTAACGAAATATTAAACGCTATAGAAAATGCCAAGTATGACGATGATATTTTAGGCATTAGTATAGAGGCTTTCGATATTAATGCTGGTATTTCACAAACCAAAGCATTAAGAGATAAATTATTTGAGTTTAAAGAGTCTGGTAAATTTGTTACCGCTTACGCTGATATATATACGCAGAAAAACTATTACTTAAGTTCTATAGCAGATTCTATTTACGTGAATCCTGTAGGGGAAATTGAACTCAAAGGTTTGGCGAGTGAAATTTTATTTTTTAAAGACTTTCAAGATCAATATGGTTTAAAAATGGAAGTAGTAAGACATGGGAAATATAAAAGTGCCGTTGAGCCATTTTTGTCAGATTCAATGAGCGAGGCCAACAGAGAGCAAACCAAGTCGTTTCTCAATTCAATTTGGGATCAAATTGCCATGGAAATTGCTATAAGCCGAAATAAAACCCTTGAAGAGATCAATACCATAGCAGATAACCTTTGGGCCAGAACACCAGAATTAGCTCAAGAAAATAATATCATTACCCGAAAATTATTTAGAGATGAGTACAATCAAGTGCTAGAAAACCTTTCTGATGTGGCCAATACCGAAAAAATATACCCAATTACGATGGCAAACTATATAAAGGCAGGTAATGGTAGAGCCTATTCAACTGCCAAAGATAGAATTGCTGTAGTTTTTGCCCAAGGTGATATTATGTATGGAGAGGGAGATCGTAATTATATTGGTCAAGAAACAATGCTTAAAACTTTTAGAAAACTTAAAAAAGATCAAAAAGTAAAGGCGGTTGTATTACGAGTAAACTCACCAGGAGGAAGTGCTTTAGCCTCTGATATTATTTGGCGTGAAATAGAATTGCTTAAGCAAGAGAAGCCTGTAGTAGTGTCTATGGGCGATTTGGCGGCCTCAGGAGGTTATTATATTGCATGTAATGCCGATAAAATTATTGCACAACCAACCACCATTACCGGTAGTATTGGTGTTTTCGGAATGTTGCCTAACGTGAGCAGCTTTACAGACAGAATAGGTATTAATGCAGAGCAAATAGGGACTAATAAACAATCAGTTGGTTATAGTGTTTTTGAGCCTATTTCAGAAAGTTTTTATAAAGTGACGGAAGAAGGTATAGAGAGAGTTTACAGTACTTTTATAGAAAGAGTGGCCAATGGCCGAGACTTGTCTGTAGAACAAGTAGACCAGATGGCTCAAGGTAGAGTTTGGTCTGGTAAAGAAGCTTTAGAAAATGGTTTGGTTGATGAATTAGGTAGCCTAAATGATGCTATAAAAGTAGCGGCCGAATTGTCTGGTACAGATAGTTACGCGATAAGAAACTATCCTAATTACGATGAAGATATTAAAGATATTTTTAAATCACCATTTGGAGTAGATAGTAGGTCTATAATTACCCAAGAACTGGGTAACGAATATTACGAGGTTTATGAAAATATGAAAGCCTTATCTAAACTTAAAGGAGTTCAAGCAAGAGTGCCATTTTTAATTCAAATTAATTAATCATAATTTTCATTTCACTTCTGTATTTAGAGGCGCTTTTACCTGTAAATTCTTTAAATTTTTTGTTGAAATAGGCAAAGTTATTAAAGCCACACTCGTAACAAATATCTGTTATACTCATGGCACTTTCTGATAATAATTTTGTGGCATGAACGATACGGTATTCATTAACCATGTTTGTGAATGTTTTACTAGTCGCTTTTTTAAAATATCTACAAAATGCAGGAATGGTCATACTTA
>JAUIJW010000182.1 GCA_030431085.1 Bacteroidia bacterium | reverse complement strand
TTCACTTACTCTAAGTCCACAACTATACAGTGTCTCTAGCATGGCTCGATTTCTTTCTCCTTCAGGGAGGGATAGGTCTATTTGTTTAATTATAAGATCGATTTCATCGGCAGAAAGTGTATCGGGTAATTTTCTACCAATTTTTGGCATTTCAATTAAATCAGTAGGGTTTTTTTCTCGATAATCTTCAAAAATAAGGTAATCGAAAAAGTTGCGTAAACCAGAAATTAACCGCGATTGAGATCTTGTGTTTAGTGTTTTAGAACACTGGTATATAAATGCCTGAAGGTCTTTGGTTGAGATGTTTATTGGGCTCACCTTAAGGTTGTATTCCTCTAAATACTTTATTAATTTTTTTACATCATTGCTATAACTCGAAATTTTTAAGTAATGTTGATAATCAATCAAGGTATTTTTCCAGTTCATACATAAAAAATAGCAATTTAGTAATTATCGGTATTTATTCTAGACTATTTTATAGTATTTTTGACTAAAGTTAAACGTGAATTAATGAAGAAAATAATCATAATTAATGGCCCCAATTTAAATTTATTGGGTAAAAGAGAACCTGGAATTTATGGTAATGATAGTTTTGATACTTTTCTAGAGGAGGTAAGAGCTCAATTTACTAATATAGAATTGCATTATTTTCAATCTAATATTGAAGGAGAACTTATAAGTAAAATTCAAGAGGTAGGATTTAATTATGATGGTATTGTATTAAATGCAGCAGCGTATACACATACTTCTGTAGGTATTGGAGATGCGATTAAGGCCATTCAAAGTCCAGTGGTTGAGGTGCATATTTCTAATGTTTATGCCAGAGAAAGTTTTAGGCACCAATCCTATATTGCACCTAATGCAGCAGGTATTATTGCTGGTTTCGGCCTACATAGTTATATACTGGCCATTCAGTCATTTTTAACATAAATTGTTATTAGTGTATAAAAATTAACAATTAATTAAAGATATGGTAATTTATGACGAAATTCATTTTTTAATTACCAGTCATTTTTTACATTTACGGCCTTTAAATTTAAACTTATGATTTTAGTTGCAGATAGTGGTTCTACCAAAACAAATTGGATAGCGTTAACCAAGCAGGGAGAGTTTTATTTTCAAATTGATACTCCTGGATTAAATCCGGCAGTTTTTTCTCAAGAAACCTTGACAAGCAGAATTGAGAGTAAAGAAGAATTAATAGATATAAAAGATAAGGTAGAAGAAATTCATTTCTATGGTGCTGGTTGTGGCACACAAACAGCTAGAAACGATTTACAAAGTGTTTTTGAAAAGATATTCGTAAATGCAGAGATCAACATTGCAGAAGATACTTATGCAGCAGCTAAATCGATAAGAACAGATAAGCCAGGTATTGTTTGTATTTTGGGCACTGGGTCTAATTGTAGCTATTTTGATGGAGAAAACTTACATCAAAAAATTGTGTCGTTAGGTTATATTTTAATGGATGACGCCAGTGGTAATTATTATGGTAAACAGCTTATTAGAGATTACTATTTTCATAAAATGCCAAAAGATTTGGCTGAAAAATTTGAAGCTACCTACGATTTAAGTGCAGATATCATTAAAGAAAGGCTATACAAACAAGATAATCCGAATACTTATTTGGCCCAATTTGGTAGATTTTTAATTGAGAATAAAAATTGTGAGTACAGTCAAAGAGTAATCAAACAAGGATTAAGAAGTTTTATAGAAAACCAAATTTTACAATTTGAGCAGAGTAAAACGGTACCTGTCTACTTTGTGGGTTCAATTGCACATTTTCTTATGCAAGAAATTGTGGAGGTATTCGAAGAATACCACTTAGAACTTGGAAAAATTGTTAGGCACCCAATTATCACACTAGCTGAAGGCCTGGCAGAAGAATTGGCAAAAAAGTCTAATCAAGTTACTTAGTCGCCAACATCGATATTTCTACGTTTACATTTTTGGGTAAACAAGCTACTTGCACAGTTTCTCTGGCTGGTGCATTGTCATTATCAAAGTAAGAGCCATAAATTGTATTGATGGCAGCAAAATCATCCATGTTAGAAATAAATATAGTTGATTTAAACACATCTGCAAAGTCCATACCTGCCGCTTTAAGTACGGCTGCAAGATTCTGCATGACTTGCTCTGTTTCTTCTTGAATATTGTTGATATTTAGAGCTCCAGTTTTTGGGTTAATAGCAATTTGACCTGAAGTATATAAAATATCATTTACAAGTACGGCTTGACTATACGGGCCAATAGGAGCAGGAGCGTTTGAGGTTTCAATTATTTTTTTCATGAGAGTTTAAGGTTTAAAAAAGTCTTTTATCAGGTACTTTTCGTTGTTCATATTTTAAGTCGCTCAAGGCGGAAGCTTTTATTCCGATAAAAAAGTAGTAGGTTGCTCTATCCCCGAAAGGAACCCAGTTAAAACTAAATCTAAAACTGTCTAAATCTCTTTCAAACCTCAGCTGAGTATAGGTTATACCTTTGTTTTCGATGTCATAACCAGATGAAAATCCCACTCGCCATTTCGGTGAAAACTCCAAATTTCCTGTCACCTGTAATGAGTTAGAAGAGATTCTACTTTCGCCACGCATATTACTATAAGTTAAGATATATCTCATGCTAAGATCCCAAGGCATTTCTGTTTGAAATAACTTGGCCACCTTAACTTCATCTTTTTTCTCTGAATTTAAATTTTGCCTATTGTTGGTAATATTGGTGCCAAAAAAACCGTCATCCCCATTGAGTTCACTATCAATGTCTTCATTTCTATTACCACTTTTCTTCTCTTTTTTCTTGCCTAGCTCAGTACTTCTAATGGCATAATTAGCAGATAAGTTGGCATTGGTTAACCTAAATAAGCTACCACCATTGTTTATATTAAATACATTGACCCTTGAACCATTACTATTGATGGCATACGGATCCATAGAAGCATTTACGTTAACGCTGAGTTTATTGTTAAGTAACTGAGTGCCTGCAGACATTCTTACAGGGCTCCAGTTTAAAGAGTCTGCAGCCATGTTATAGCTTGTAGATAAGTTAAGATTATTAAGAAGCATTACTTTTTTGGGTTCGGCGTCTTCATCTTCTTTATCTGCTACCTTGGCCTCGAAGGTATTGTTTAAAGACATGCTAATACTATTGCTTAATCCTCGCGATGGCCCACCATAAACACCATTTTGAAACCTGTTATATTCTCTAATGTCGTTTGGGTCTAAACTGGCCTGGTACTCATCATAATAATAACCAAAATCTGGACGATAACTGTAGGCAATGGCTGGGCGCATTACATGCCGAATGGCTTTTAAACGCCCTTTTTTAAAATTGAACATCCCGTAAACGGTGGTAGAAATAGATGCATTTGCCGAATATTCTCTATAACTATCAAATCCATTAATGGTATCGGTTACCACTTCATCAATACTATCATCCCAATATTTATCAATGGTTTTAAAGTACCAAACATCTCTATAATTGGCATTAGGAGATAAGGTAAAATATTTTAAAAACTTCATATTGGTACCAACTGCTGCTTCGTGTTTTACACCCGTTTTAGCTTTGTCAAACATTCCAGAAGTAAATAGATCTTCTTGGGTGGTAGAGATTCTATTTTGGGCATTTAAATTATAGGTTAAGCCAATATTTTGGATTGGATTTTTTTTCGCACCAACTTTAGGAGCAAAAGGATAGATACGATCCATATTAACCTGAAGTGTTGGCAAGGTAATATCCATAAGCTCTGTATTGGTGTTTTGAGTGTGTGTGGCAGAAACATTCATGTTAAATGGTGTGCCAACAAACTTTTTGAAATAAGAAATAGACGAATTAAACGTGTTGGTTAAATAGTATGGTGAACTCGATTCATTTAAAGATTCTCTAAAGAAGTTACTACTACCAAAATTAACAGAGGCAGAGAATCGAGCATTGGGATTGGCTTGAGCGGCTTGACTGTGTGACCATCTGATAAAAAAGTTGGTTGATTTACTATAGTCTGGAAATCCTTTTTCGCTCTGAATTAGGTTTTCATACCTCAAGCTGATGTTCCCTGTAAATCTATAGCGTAAGGCATAATTTGTTTCGGTGCGTAAACCCCAGCTTCCGTTGGTATAGATATCTCCTAAAACAGCTAAATCAAAATAATCGTTTATAGAAAAGTAATACCCTCCATTTTGTAAAAAATAACCTTGGTTACTATTTTCACCCCAAGTTGGAATTAAAAATCCAGAAGCCCTACCTTGTGTGATTGGTACATAAAAAAAAGGAAGTACCAGCGGTGTTGGCACATCGGCAATTACCATATTACTTAAGCCTCCTACAATTTTGCTATTAGGAACAACTTTAATATTTGTTGTTTGGATATAATAATCTGGATTATCTTTTTGCGAGGTGGTAAATCTGGCTTTGTTTACAAAAAAGGTACTGTCATTCTCCTTTTTGGCAATATCACCAGTAATAAAAACGCCTTGCTGTTCTGTTTTGGTATGATAAATTAAAGCCTTTTCTGTATCAAAATTATAGATTAAAGAATCTTGCTCTGAAGACTGGTTACCTTGTTTAAATTGAGGTTTTTGCGTGTAATTACCTAAACTGTCCATAATGCCTTTGGCATAGGCTAAACTATTTTTATAATCTACAATAATTACACCAGCTTTTAAT